>NZ_JBEOXI010000099.1:0-28136 GCF_040296465.1 Streptomyces sp. NPDC002130 | reverse complement strand
GCAGCACGTCATCAAGGCCCCGTCCTCCGGCGTCCTGAGCCGCCTCGACGCCTACGACATCGGCGTCGCGGCCTGGCGCCTCGGCGCGGGCCGTGCCCGCAAGGAGGACCCCGTGCAGGCGGGCGCGGGCGTCGAACTGCACGCCAAGCCCGGCGACCGGGTGACCGAGGGCCAGCCCCTCCTGACCCTCCACACCGACACCCCCGAACGCTTCGAGTACGCCCTGACGTCGATCGAGGGCTCCTACGACATCGCGGCCGAGGGCACGGACGTCACGGCGTCGCCGGTGGTGCTGGAACGTATCGCCTGAGCTGGGGTTTCCCCTTACGGGTGAACGGGATCGGTGGACCGCAGCCGGTCCCGTTCGGCATGCTGGGATCGGTGACGCACCGATGGGAGACCCGCCATGAGCGCACTCACCGTGAGCCAGGACCCCGAGCAGAGCTGGGACGACCTCGTCCGGTTCTGGGAGGAGATGGATTGGCCCGAGGGCAGCAAGGTGGAGATCATCGAGGGGATCATCACCGTGTCACCTGCTCCGGCGTACCGCCACAACCTGATCGCGGAACGCATCCAGCGTCGCCTCTACTCCGTGATCCCCGAGGACTGGGGGATCTTCCAGACGCTGGCCATCGCCGTGCCCTCACGTTTGGGCATGCTTATCCCGGACCTCGTGGTGGCTCCGAGGCGGGAGGACACGGAGACGGACACCCACATCCCGGCCGCCCTCGCCGAACTCGTCGTCGAGGTCACCTCCAAGTCCAACGCTCGCCACGACCGGGTGAGCAAGCCGGCCGCCTACGCCGCTGCCGGTATTCCGCTCTACCTCCTCGTGGACCGCTGGGCTGCCGACGGCCCCACCGTGACGCTCTACGGCGAGCCCAAGGGCGATGTCTACCGCCCCCTGGGCACCGCGAAGTTCGGCGAGTCGATCAAGCTGCCGGCTCCCTTCGACCTTGTCATCGACACCGGCGAGTTCCCGGAGAACTGAGTCACCCCAGCACCGCCGCGACCACCACCAGCACCGGCACCGCCAGCACCGTCGACAGCAGGATCGCCTCCCTCGCCAGCACCTCGCCCACCCGGTAGCTGCTCGCGTAGGTGAAGAGGTTCTGGGCGGCCGGCAGGGCGGACGTCACCACCACGTCGAGCAGCAGGGCACCGTGCAGGCCGAACACGCCCGCCGCCAGGGCCCAGGCGACCAGGGGCTGGACCACGGACTTCAGGACTACGGCGAGGAGTACCGGGGCCCGTTCCGCGCCGCGCAGCGGAAGCGTGCTGCCGCGCAGGGAGATGCCGAAGGCCAGCAGGACCGCCGGGACCGACATGTTGCCGATCAGGGTGAGGGGGTCCAGCAGAGGGCCCGGCACCCTGAGGCCCGACGCCGAGACCGCCACCCCGGCGAGGGAACCCAGCGCTATGGGATTGCGCAGCGGCGTGAGCAGCCGCTGCCACAGCGGCCGCTTCTCCCCACCGCTCGCCAGGTCCAGGACCGTCAGTGCCACCGGCGTCACCCCGACCAGCTGGAACAGCAGCACCGGCGCGACCAGCGACGCGTCGCCCAGCACGTACACGGCGATCGGGATGCCCAGGTTCCCGGAGTTGACGTAGCTGGAGCACAGCGCGCCTATCGTCGTCCGGCCCACGCCCCAGCCCCGCGCCGCGCCCACCGCCACGAAGACGCCCGCCGCCGCTGCCGTGCTCATCGCCGTGACCAGCAGCCGGTCGGAGAAGATCACCGACAGGTCGGCCTGCGCGAGGGTCGTGAAGAGCAGCGCCGGGGACGCCACATGGAAGGCGAGCTTGGTGAGGACCTCGCGGCCGCCGTCGCCCAGATACCCCCGGCGGCCGATCAAATAGCCGGCGCCGATGACGACGGCGATGGCCGCGAACCCGCTCAGCACCCCCTGCACGGCGCCTCACCACCGGCGACGAGGGCGTCGGGCAGCGCGGCAGGGCCGGATCGTTGGGGCATACAGCCAACCCTCCGGGGAAGGCACCGCCCAGGTCAATGTGATCCTTACGGCGCCGAACAGGACGGACAGCCGCGATGAGTTACCGCCGCCCGCCCGGTCTACCGATCGTGGACGCCATGACACCGCCCGTGCTCGTACTGCCCGGCCCCGTCACCCGGGACGAGGTGAGGGGGCTCAGCAACGATGTGCGGGCACTGCTGCACGGCAGCGGTGCCCGGGTCGTGGTGTGCGACGTCGCGGGCCTGGGGCCGCCGGGGCTCGCCGCCGTCGACCTGCTGGCGAGGCTCCAGCTGGCCGCCCGCCGGGCCGGGGGACGGATCCGGCTGCGCGACCCCGACCCGGCCCTACGCGCCCTGCTCGACCTGGCCGGTCTCCGCTTCGAGGTGGAGGGGGAGATCGAAGAGCGGGAACCAGCGCTGGGTGTCGAGGAAGCAGTGGAACCCGGTGATCCGGCCGCCTGAGATCTCCAGCACCTGGACCGCCCACGGCATGAAGCCGCCGTTGTCCGGGTCCGGCTTGTACTGGGCGAACCCCGGAAGGCCGTTGACCTGCACGGGCACCAGCCGGGAGCCCGCGCAGGGAGCGCCGAGCGTGGTCATGAAGCCCGTGATGTCCCGCGTGCCGGTCAGCCACAGGTCGAACGGCGGCATCGTCATGACCGCGTCCTCGTGCAGGAGGGCCGTCAACGCCGTCATGTCGTAGCCCTCGAAGGCCGCCACATAGCGGTCCAGCAGCTTCTTCTGGTCCTCGTCCAGCGGGTCGGAGACGGCCGCGTCGGCGCCCGGCTCCTGCCGCTCGGCCAGGGTGGCGCGGGCCCGCTGGAGGGCGCTGTTCACCGACGCCACCGAGGTGTCCAGCAGCTCGGCGACCTCACTGGCCTTCCAGGCCAGGACTTCGCGCAGGATCAGCACGGCCCGCTGCTTGGCCGGGAGCTTTTGCAGGGCGGCCATGAAGGCGAGCCGCACGGATTCCTTGGCGACCGCCGCCTCCGCCGGGTCGCCGGTCGTGGGCAGCACGCGGGCGTCCGGCATGGGCTCCAGCCAGGTGTTGTCCGGCCGGGGGGAGAGGGCGGCCTGGGCGAGCGGGGTGGACTCGGTCAGGTCCATGGGACGGGCCCGCTTGTTGCCCGCGGTCAGCATGTCCAGGCACACGTTGGTCGCGATCCGGTAGAGCCAGGAGCGCAGGCTGGAGCGGCCTTCGAACTTGTCGTAGCTGCGCCAGGCGCGGACCATCGTGTCCTGCACCGCGTCCTCGGCCTCGAAGGACGAGCCGAGCATCCGGTAGCAGTACCCCGTCAGCTCCGTCCGGTGTGCCTCCAGTCTGATGTCCAGGTCCGTCGGTGCCGCCGTGCCGTTCGCCATCTCCACCCACCCCTGTGGACGTTCTGTTCACGCACCTTTGCGCCCCAGCACTTCGGAAGCTACCGCAGCCCACTGACAACGGCCCCCCGAGCGCACACATGCGCAGGTGGGAGAAGGTGATCCAGACCGGCTGCGCCGCGCCCGCCGACCTTCACAGCGGCTCCTTGACCGACATGAGCAGACGCCGGTGCGCCCCGGCCCCCGCGGCAGTGCCCGTCTCACCGTCGTCACCCGTGAAAAATCCCCCTGCTCGGTCCGGTGGTCAGCCGACGCGGACGGTATCCGCACCCACTGACAACCGGCCCCGGACAGGGGGACCGACGTCGAAGATCAGGCAGCCGCGGCCAGGTGGCGGCGCTGCAGTCGGGCCGCCCGGGTCCCGAAGACGGTGATCGTCACGACGCCCAGGACCGCCAGCAGTCCGACCCCGACCGTCCCGCCCCAGCCGCCCGCGTGGAAGGCGATCGCGCCGACCGTGCTGCCCGCGCTGGAGCCGATGTAGTACGCGGACTGGTACAGCGCCGAGGCCTGGGCGCGGCCGTGCGCGGCCGTCTTGCTGACCGCCGAGGAGGCGACCGCGTGGCCCGCGAAGAAGCCCCCCGTGATGAGGACCAGGCCGAGCAGGACCAGCGGGAGGGTGCCCGCCAGGGACAGCAGCAGGCCCGCCGCCGTCGTGCCGCCCGCCGCGTACAGCGCGCCCCGGCGGCCCAGCCGCCCGACCAGCCGGCCCGCGGCCGACGCCGACACCGTGCCGACCAGGTACACCAGGAAGATGGAGCCGATGATGCCCTGCGGCAGGGAGAACGGGGTCTCGGTCAGCCGGTAGCCGATGACCGTGTACACGCCGCCGAACACCGTCATGAACAGCGCGCCGATCGCGTACAGCCGGCACAGCAGCGGGTTGGACAGGTGGTCACGGACCGTCCGGGCCAGGACGCGCGGCCGCAGCGAGCCTGCCTTGAAGTGCTTCGGGGCGGGGAGCAGCAGCCGGAAGGCCACCGCGCACGCCACCGCGATCACACCGATGACCCCGACGGCGACCCGCCAGCCCCACTCCTGCGCGACCCAGCCGGTGATGACCCGGCCGCTCATCCCGCCCACGCTGTTGCCCGCGACGAACAGGCCGATCGCGGTGACCAGCGCCTTCGGGCTGACCTCCTCCGCGAGGTACGCGGTCGCCGACGCCGGCAGCCCGGCCAGGGCGGCGCCCTGCAGGGCCCGCAGCGCGATCAGCACACCGAGGGAGGGGGCGAAGGGCACCAGCAGCCCGAGCGTGACGGCCACGGCCAGCGACACGGTCATGACCGCCCGGCGTCCGAAGCGCTCCGACAGAGCGCTCATCGGCAGCACGAACAGCGCCAGCCCGCCCGTCGCGGCGGCCACCGTCCAGCTCGCGTCGCTCGCCGCCACCCCGAACTCGCCGGAGATCAGCGGGAGCAGCGCCTGGGTGGAGTACAGCAGCGCGAAGGTCGCCACACCCGCGAGGAAGAGGGCGAAGCTCATCCGGCGGTAGCCGGGGCCGCCCGGGGACACACGTGAGTCGGCGGTGGGAACAGAGGCATCGGCGCCCACGAGGGTGGACGCCCCGGTACTGGCGGGAGACATGCCTCGAACCTACGGACGCCCGCACTCATCCGTCCAATGCATGGAACGGTCATAATCGTTCCCATGGTGCATCAACCGAGCTCACAGGGTCGCCTGTCACCAAGCAGTGACACAGAAGACATGGCAGAGATGTCGAAGCTGCTGGCGCCGCGCCTCGCGTACTTCGCAGGGGTCGCCCGCACCGAGCACGTCACCCGCGCCGCCCAGGAGATGAACGTCCCCCAGTCGACCCTCTCGCGCTCCATGGCCCGCCTGGAGCAGGACCTGGGCGTCGACCTGTTCGCCCGGCACGGCCGCACGGTCTCCCTCACCCCGGCCGGCCGCACCTTCCTCACCTCCGTGGAGCGCGCCCTGGCCGAGGTCGAGCGCGCCGCCGAGGAGGTGCGCGCCGACGCCGACCCGACCACCGGCAAGGTCGCCTTCGGCTTCCTGCACACCATGGGCGCCGAGACCGTCCCGGGCCTCCTGCACGCCTTCCGCGCCGACCACCCGCGCGTCCGCTTCAGCCTCGTCCAGAACTACGGCGAGGCCATGCTGGAACGCCTGCGCGCCGGCGAGCTCGACCTGTGCCTGACGTCCCCGGTGCCGGACGCCCCCGACCTGGTGGCCCGCCGCCTGGACGAGCAGAAGCTGCGCCTGGTCGTCCCCGCGGACCACTCCCTCGCCGGGCGCCGCCGCATCCGCCTCGCCGAGGCGGCCGACGAAATGTTCGTCACGCTGGAACCCGGCTACGGCCTGCGCCGCATCACCGACGACCTGTGCAAGGAGGCCGGCTTCAAGCCCCGCATCGCCTTCGAGGGCGAGGAGGCGGAAACCCTGAGGGGCCTCGTCGCGGCAGGCCTCGGGGTCGCCCTCCTGCCCCCACCGGCCGTCCCCCGCCCGGGAGTGGTGGAACTGACGGTCACGGCCCCTCGTGCGGTACGCGAGATCGGCGTGGCCTGGCTGGAAGGCCACCCGGACACACCCCCGGTGGCGGCTTTCAAGCGGTTCCTCCTGTCCCGCAGGGGCCGGTTGCTCGCCGACTGAGATCGCCGTATGGGCAACGCCGACGGTCCTGACCGGATACGCTCACCTGCGCCTGGATCGCCCGGATTCCTGTGGGGGGTTGATGCTGAGTCAGGTGACGTCGGAGGCTGCCCACGCAGGCGGGCACCGGCCCTTGCACGACTCGTGGAGCCGCTCCTTTCCCGTCGTGCCGGCTGCCGCACCCGAGCAGCGCCGCGAGGCACTGAAAGCCGTACGGCTGTGGGCGGAGCACATCACCGGGCACGCGATCGAGCGCTGCGCCTGGGGCCGGAGAAGCGGGCACATGGGCTCCCGGGACATACGGGGCCTGAGTGTCCTTTTGGCCGTCGAGGGCACCGCGGCACCGTCGTCGGCCTCCACCTCGGCCGCCGGACGCTGACCGCCGCGGGACATCGGGGGGGACATGGAGTGGATCTTCACCTTGGTGACGCCGGACGGCGCGGAACGCGACGTCGTCCTGGAAGCCCACGAGCTGGCACACCTGGGGCACGCAGCCGACGAGATCGCCGCCTACTGTGGTCTGCCGCACACACCACAGCTCTTCGGTCGCGGTGGCAGACTGCCGTATGGCCTGCGGCTGGCGGAGGCGCCGCTGTACGACGGCGAGTCGCTGTGGCTGGACCACGCGCCGCCGGGGGAGGAAGCACGCGAACGGCACTACTCCCGCCTGCCCGAGAACCTCGTGACGGAGGGGCCGGGCGGCACGCTGCTGTACGCGCGTCCCTCCCGCCAAAAGTCTTCGATGTCGCCGGAAGACGTGAACTCGCTGCACCACGAGCAGGAGACCGTCGCCTGGGTCTTCGAAGGGGGAAAGCGGCGGTGGGCACTGCTCAGGCTGCTCGCCCGGATGTGGGGCAGCAGAAAAGCCCTGGCCGAGCTGATGCTGGCGTACGGACTTATCGAGTGCCCCGGTCCCGACGTGGTGCGGCAGGTCGCGTACGGGACGCACCCCATGCTGGGCTCGGCTCAGCTGTGGAGGCGACACCAGGACGCCGAGAACTTCCTCCGGCTGCGCGCAGCCGCCGCCCCGCAGCCGAACGGCAGGCCGCTGATGGTGTCCCTGCCCGGAGAAGCCCCCGTGCTCGGGATCGCCGGGCCGGGGAGCCTGCCCCGGGAGACCGCCGCATGGCTCGTCGCCCAGGCCGCCCTGCTGCACGGTCCCGCCGATGTCGGCTTTCGCGTACTGACGGACCCGGCGGGCGAGGACGCCTGGGCTTTCATGCGCTGGCTGCCGGCCGCGCGAGCGTACGGCTCCGCGGATCCCCGGCCGCGCGTCGACGCGACGGTGGAGGGAGTCGAGCGGCAGATCAGGGAGGTACTGGACACGATCTGGCAGCGGCAGAGCCGTCGGGAGGTGCTCCTGGGGGCCGGCCGTCCCGTCACCGTTCTCATCCTGGACGGAGCGCGTCGGCTCCGGTCCCTGCGCGGTGTTCCGCAGATCCTGGACGAGGGCCCCGGCGCAGGGGTCTACACGATCTGCCTGGAGTCGGAAGCACGCTACCTGCCGTCAGAGTGCCGGGCGGTGATCGAGGCGGAGCCGTCGCACGTCCGCTATCGACCGCCTGCCTCTGACGCACCGCCGGGTGAGGCGTCACAGGCCTCACCCGGTGGCTCGGCATCCGCCAGAGGCGCCCGTCCCGAGTCTGCGAAGTCGTGGGTCCCCGACCGGGTCACGCGGGAGTGGCTGGAGGAAACCGCCCGTGGCCTCGCCCCGCTGCGTGACGCGGCCGCCCAGGGGCAAGAGAACCTGCGATACCACCGTCTGTTCGATCTCCTGGGTCAGGACGGCCCCGACAGCCGGAGGACGGTGGCGCACTGGCGTGCATTCCCGCGCAGCACCCGGGCCGTGGTGGGCGCCGGGACCGACGGCCCGGAGGCACTGGACCTGCGCGCCCACGGCCCGCATGCGCTCATCACGGGCGCGACGGGCTCGGGCAAGACCGAACTGCTGCGTACTTGGCTCGCCTCCTTGGCCGCCGTCAACCGACCCGATGAGATGAACTTCCTCCTCATCGACTACAAGGGGACGCTGGGTCTCGGTGACCTGGGCCAACTGCCGCACACCGTCGCCCTCACCTCCGACCTGGACGGCGCGTTCGGACGGCGTGTGCTCGCCGCGCTGGGGGCCGAACTGCGTCGCAGGATGAAGCAACTGGGCGAGGCGCACGCGCGGGACTTCCAGGAGTACGCCGAACTGCGCGACCGTTCGCCGGGGATGGCTCCGATGCCGCGGCTGGTCGTCGTCGTGGAGGAGTTCTCCCCGCTGGCGCACGAACTGCCGGAAGTCCTCCAGGGCCTCATCGACACGGCCCGCCGGTCCCGCTCGCTCGGCGTCCACCTGATCCTGACCACCCAGAGCGTCGGCGGACAGTTCGCCACCGCAGTCCGGTCCCTGACCAACATTCACATCGCCCTGCGTACGTTCAGCGCCGCTGACAGCATCGCCGCCATCGGTGTACCCGACGCTGCGTTCATCTCCGGCTCGTCCCCCGGGCGGGCGTACGTCCGCCTCGGTGCCAGGCCGCTGTTCGCGATGCAGACCGCCCTTGTGGCGCATGGGATCCGAGGCCGGGGGAGCGGCCCGGACGTACGGGTCCGGGACGCGTTCGGGCCGGTCAGGGCCCGGCGCGGAACCGTGGCCCCGCACGACGACGCCGGCCAGGCCACGGACGTGGATCTGCTCGCGAGGGCCCTGCGGGACGCCGCGGAAGCTCTGCAGGTGCCCGCTCCGGTCTCACCTCTGCCGCCTCCGCTGAGCGATGTCGTACGCCTGACCGACATCGAGCCGCAGACCGTCGGCCGAGACCTGCCGCCGCTTGCCTTCGCACTGGCGGACGTGCCCGAGGAGCAGGCCCACCTCCCCGCGCTGCTGGACCTGGCGGGCGACCGGAACCTGCGGATCGTGGGCAAGCCGGGCAGCGGCCGATCGCAGGTCCTGCGCACCCTCGCGGCGGCGGTGGCCCGCCAGCACAGTGCCGCCGACGTGCACGTGTACGGCATCGACTGCGGCGACGGAGCCCTGCAGGCACTCACGGAACTGCCACACTGCGGTGCCGTGGTGACCGCTGGACGTCCCGACCTGGTGATGAGGCTTCTCGGCCGGCTCACCGCCACCGTGCGCAGACGTCACGAGCTGCTGCACCAGGGCGGCTTCGAAGACGTCGCGGCACAGCGGCAGGCCGTCGCCTCGCAGCGCAGGATGCCGTACCTGCTGGTGCTGGTCGACAGCTGGGAGGCGTTCGTCTCCTGCATGGAGGCAACCGAGCAGACCCAGGCGGTCGACGACATGCAGGCCCTGCTGCGCGACGGGCCACGCGCCGGGGTCTGCACCGTTCTGGCCGGAGCCCCACGGCCCCTCGGACACCGGAAGCTGGGCTCATACGCCGAGCGCGTGCTCGTGCTGCCCCTGAGGAACCGAGAGGACTACGAATACCTGGGCATCGAGCGGTACGGCCCGATCGACCAGGTCCCCGGACGCGCCCTGGACACCAGCACCGGGCGGTTCGTGCAGATCGCTGTACTGCCGGGGCCGCTCACCCGCAAGGGCCAGACCGACGGCCTGGCCGCCTGGGCAGCGGGCGCCGAGGCCCGCGGTGCGCACGTGCCGCCCAGCCGCCGCCCGTTCCGCGTCGAGGACTTCCCCCTGGTCGCGGACCAGTTCCACGTCGGCGATGCGCGCGGCCGGCCGATCGGCCGCGAGGAGGAGCTCACCTGGCTCCGGGACCGGTTCGCCGCCGGCACGTCGGTGGCGTTGCTCGGCCAACGGCGGGCCGGCAAGTCCTGGGTTCTGGAGGAACTCTCCCGCCGGCTGAGGGACGACGACGGCGCCAGGGCCGTGCGGCGCATCGTGCTGCCGCCCGGCGGCGGTGTCGACAGCCCCGACGCCCTGGCCGAGCTGCTGGACGACGGTGTGCGGGGCGGTGCAGGTGCGGCACGGCGGCTGATCGACCGGGTGGGAGACAGGTCGGGGCGCGACCGCCCCGCGTTTCTGCTCGACGAGATCGGGCGTCTGGTGGCCTACGACCCCGTCGTCGTGTCCTGGCTGCGGGATCTGGGACAGGCCGGCGCTTGGCTTGTTTACACTGGCACCGAAAAGGACTGGAACCAGGTGGTTCGCTGGGCCCTCACCGCACCGGGCTCCAGCTTCGGCAACGACGTCAACGCCCGAGTGCTCGGCCCGCTGGGCCGGCGCGACGCCCTGACCTTCCTCACCGGCACCGCCGCCAACCTCGGCGTAGACCTCGCCCCGGAACGCACGGGCACCGCCGTTGTCGGTCTCGTGGGCACCTGGCCGTTCTATCTCCAGGTGGCGGGCGACGCGGTGGTCCGGGCCGTCCAGGCGAACTCGCTGCGACCGCTCACGGACACTCAGGCGCTGAAGGAACTGGTGGACGAGCGTCTCATCGGCGACTGGAACCACCACTTCCTGGCCCGCTGGGCCGAGATCGGCGAGGCCGGCCGGGCAGCGTTGCTGGCGGAGCCGGGCTGCGTCCCGGCTGACGCGGCCCGTGCCCAGCGTCAGGACCTGCGCGAGGTCGGGCTGCTCCGGCACGCCGACGAATGGCTCTCGGACCGGCCGTTCTTCGACTGGATCGCACGCAACGCAAGCCCACTGCGGGATGGGGAGCCGCATCGATGAACCACTTCCGGCCCAGCCAGGCCTACAGCGCCGAACTCGACGTCAGGTTCACCGGAGGGGAAGTACCGGGGTGGGCCCGCCCTCTGGTGGAGGGGCGGGCGCCGAACAGCCTGGCCTGGTTCGTGGTGCTGCCTCGCCGGGCAGGCAAGACCTGGTTGGCCCAGGCCGTGGAGCACGCCCGGGCGGGGGACCCCACCCTGCGGGTCGACCTGCGGGCCCACGCGGCGACCGTGCGCAGACTCGGCCTGGGCTGTCTGATCGGGACGCGCGGAGCACCACGTGTCCACCCCAGCACCGTCGTCCTCGTCGACGAACCGGCCCTGGCCCAGGGCGGCCAGGGGCAGGAGGCCGCGCGGGTGCTCGTCGATGGGCTGGCCCGGCTCCGCGAGGCCGAAGCCGTTCCGGTGGTGCTCGCGACCCCCGCCGAACACGCCCTGCTCGGCCCCCTGCTGGGTGTGGACTTCCCCAAGGACGTACTGCGGCCGCCCCTGCTCGACGAAGCCGAGTGCGCCCGGATGGCGGCCCGTGCCCCCGACTGGGCACCGCAGGTCGTGGCACGGCTCCAGGCCGCCGACCCCGCTTGGCTGCAGACGCCCTTCCTCCTCGAACTCACTCTGCAGATGTGTGAGAGCGACCCGGCTCTGCGCGCCGATCCGGCCACCCTGACACGGGCCGCCTACGAGGAGGCCATCACCCGTCACGCGTACATCGACCAGTGGTTCCACAACGGACTCGCCACGCGGCACCGGGCAGCACTGCGTGAGCAGCGCTGGCGTGAGGCCGGACTGCCGCAGCGCGCAGGTGGGGGCGCGGACGTGGACCGGCTCCGGGCCGACCCCGTCCTTGTCCGGCACCTTCCCGAGGTGCTGCGCGTCCACCATGTGTCGGACCTGCACCACGGCGGCGACCTGCGCGCCAACGTCGACGCCAAGGACACCACCGAGGCCGGCCGACGGCTCGCCGAACTCGCCGGCGCCGGTTCGCCACTGGCCAGCTACCTCGACCACGTACGGGGTCTGGGTGCGCGCGCCCCGCACCTCGTGATCGCCACGGGGGACCTCGTGAACCGGCCCACGGACGCCTTCGGCCGGCAGGCCCTGGACTGGCTGCGGGAACTCGGCACCTGCCTGGCGGACCACCCCGACCTGCGTGCGGACGACCCCCGCGTGCTGCTGGTCGGCGGCAACCACGACGTCTCCTGGGAGCGGTGCCTCGACCCGGACCCCGCCGCCCGGCACGAGTGGTTCGCTCGGGTCTTCCGGGAGTACCCGCACCCCGACCTCGATCGTCCCGACAAGGATCGCAGGCTGTACGTTGCGTATCCCGAGGCTGGGCTCAGGGTCGCCCTGCTGGGCAGCGCCGAGTCCGGCGGTGAGCCTGCCCGCGACCAGGACCGCAGGCTCCTGCACGAGATCCGGGAGGAGTTCGCCCACGCCGTCGACGAGGACGAGGACGAAGACGAGATCTGCTCGCTCATCCAGGACTTCGAGCGGGTCGACCCAGGTGTCGTCGCTCGCGGCGTGCTCGACCGGCTGACCGCCGAGGCCGGGTACACCACGTTCGCCGCCCTGCACCATCCGCTGTCCCCGGTCCCGTCGGTCGAAGTCTCCCCGTACTCCGGAGTGGTCAACGCGGGGCAGGTCAAGTGGGCTCTGGCCGCCGCGGAGACCTCACTCGTCCTGCACGGACACACTCACCTCGCCTTCCTGGCCGCCGAACGGTTCCTCAATGGTGGACGGGGCTGGACCACCCGGATCGCGGGCGCCCCGGCACTCGGCAGCCTGCACACCGACGAGCAGAACGGCTACAACGAGCTTCTCCTGGCCCGCGAAGGCAACGGCCATACGATCGTCCTGCGCACAGTCCGCTTCACGGGTGGCCAGTGGCTCCCGCAGTCACCTGCCGCCTTCCACCCGGGAGCCCCGGACGAACTCCCCCTGGAGCGCCTGACAGACGACCGGTCCTAAGAGGTCCTTGCACTGTGCCAGCCCGGAGCGCGGGGGCTCTGGGCTGGCACCTCGCCGCGTCACCGAAAAGCCGGCGCGTTGCGATGCACGGCACCAGACCTCGCGACCTCATCGGGCGCCATAGTGCAAGGATGTCTGAACCGCTACCTCCGCAGCGACTTGCCGAACCCCGCAGCCAACGGCATCCGCAACCCCAACGGCGGCGGCGCGGCAAACGCATCCCGCACGGGCCGCGACACCGCCCGCCCGAACAACGCCCCCATCACGAAGTCCTCGGCCAGCGCCAGCACTTCGTCCCGGTACTGATGCAACCCGTGCCCGTCCGCGTGCACTTCGAACCGGCACACGTCCCGGTTCGCCTTCTTCGCCCGTGCCGCCAGCCGGAACGACAGCTCGGGATCGGTCCGCCCGTCGTTCGTGCCGTGCACGATCAGCACCTGGCGCCCGACCAGCTGCTTCACCGGTTCGGGTGGCGCCGCGGCGTCTTCCTCCGGCAGCCAAGGGGCGAGTGCCAGCACGGAGTTGACGGCCTCGTGTCCCCCCGCCCGCAGCCCGGCCCGTCCGCCCATCCCGAGACCGACGAGGCAGACCGGGACGTCCCCGTACCGCCGGACGACCTCGTCGGCCGCCCAGGTCGCGTCCTGCGCGAGATTGGCCTCGCCGCCGTTCCAGCCGCGGCAGTGATAGTGCACGACGTGCACGGCGAGACTCTCGTCCCGGCCCGCGCGGGCCAGACGGCGCCCGACGGCACGCACGGAAGCGGCCGCCAGCAGGGGCGACGGTCTGCGGCCGGAGACCTCGTCGCCACCGGGGAGCAGCAGCACCACGCCGCTCACCGCCGTCGGTTCCGGACCGAGTGCCCTGCCCAGCCGGGCCCTGCGAACCGGCGTTGCTTGGTGTGCCATGACAAAACAGTGTCAGAAGCGCGGGTGTACGCGACCCGTCCTCGGGGTCACCGTTACGTATCGACGAAAACGTCAAGCGTCCGGTAACGCGCCGTCTACGCGCGTAGGCGCTACAGTGCGGAAATGACGAGCCAGACCATTGCGAACACCCCGACACCGGACCAGATCCGCCGGGCACCCAAGGTTTTGCTGCACGACCACCTTGACGGCGGTCTGCGCCCCGGCACGATCGTCGAACTCGCCCGCTCCTGCGGTTACAAACAGCTCCCCGACACCGACCCCGAGAAACTCGGCGTCTGGTTCCGCGAGGCCGCCGACTCCGGTTCCCTGGAACGGTACTTGGAGACGTTCTCGCACACCGTCGGCGTCATGCAGACCCGTGACGCCCTGGTCCGGGTCGCCGCCGAGTGCGCCGAGGACCTGGCCGCGGACGGCGTCGTCTACGCCGAGGTGCGCTACGCCCCCGAGCAGCACCTGGAGGGCGGCCTCAGCCTCGAGGAGGTCGTCGAGGCCGTCAACGAGGGCTTCCGGGAAGGGGAGCGGCGCGCCCGGGAGAACGGTCTGCGCATCCGGGTGGGCGCGCTGCTCACCGCCATGCGGCACGCGGCCCGTGCCCTGGAGATCGCCGAACTCGCCAACCGTCACCGCGATCTGGGAGTCGTCGGCTTCGACATCGCCGGTGCCGAGGCCGGCTACCCGCCCACCCGGCACCTCGACGCCTTCGAGTACCTCAAGCGCGAGAACAACCACTTCACCATCCACGCCGGCGAGGCCTTCGGCCTGCCCTCCATCTGGCAGGCCCTCCAGTGGTGCGGCGCCGACCGGCTCGGCCACGGCGTGCGGATCATCGACGACATCCAGGTCCACGAGGACGGCCGGGTCGAACTCGGGCGGCTCGCCTCGTACGTCCGGGACAAGCGCATCCCGCTGGAGCTGTGCCCGAGCTCCAATCTCCAGACCGGCGCCGCGTCCTCATACGCCGAGCACCCCATCGGTCTGCTGCGCCGGCTGCACTTCCGGGCCACGGTCAACACGGACAACCGCCTGATGTCCCACACCAGCATGAGCCGGGAATTCGAGCACCTTGTCGAGGCGTTCGGTTACACGCTCGACGACATGCAATGGTTCTCCGTCAATGCGATGAAATCATCTTTCA
Organism: Streptomyces sp. NPDC002130; assembly: GCF_040296465.1. NCBI lineage: Bacteria > Bacillati > Actinomycetota > Actinomycetes > Kitasatosporales > Streptomycetaceae > Streptomyces > Streptomyces sp. NPDC002130. The sequence goes on along the minus strand of NZ_JBEOXI010000099.1, from coordinate 13,501 downwards.
TTCCTTTCGATGAACGGCTGGCCATGATCAATGACGTGATCAAGCCCGGGTACGCCGAGCTGAAATCCGAATGGCTGTTCCGTCAGACCGCTTCCACCAGCGGTTCTGGCGCCTCGTAAGGCTGATTCAGGGGTATTCGGCGCACAGCGAATGCGGGCGGTGTTCACCATCCGTCCGCATTCCGATGTTTGCGGCGGACGGGGCCGCGTCATTACGGTCACTGGACCGCTCATACCCGTCATCCCGTTACGAGGACGCATTTTCATGAAGCAGTCTGCTGCCAAGACCCTCGGTGTCGCCGCTCTCGGTGCCGCCTTCGCCGCCGCCGGTGCGGGCGCCGCCAACGCCGCCCCGGCCCTCCCGGACCCCGCCCAGACGCTGGAGACCGTCACCGCGGTGGCCCCGGCGGAGCAGCTCTCCCAGACGCTGCCGGCGGGCGCGGGTGAGGCGCTGGGCCAGGGGCAGACCCTGGCCGGCACCGGTCTCGCCGCCGCCCAGCCGGTCGCCGGGCAGCTGCTCGCCCAGGGCCCGACCGGCCCGGCCGCCAAGCTGCTCGGCGGGCTCCCGACGCAGGGGCTCCCGGTGAACGGCGTGCCGGCCGTCTGACCCTCCCGTCGGGGCGGACACACACGCCGATGGGGCGCACCCGCACGGGGTGCGCCCCATCGGCGTTCTCACGTACGGGCGTTACCAGGCCGTCCGGGCCTTGCCGTGCGTCTTGTCCTCCGCGGGCAGCAGGATCCACAGCGCGATGTACAGCAGGAACTGCGGGCCGGGCAGCAGACACGAGATCAGGAAGATCACCCGCATCGTCGTCGCGGAGGTGCCGAAGCGCCGGGCCAGTGCGGCGCACACTCCGCCGATCATGCGGCCGTGGGTGGGGCGGGCGAGGCGGGACATGTGCGACTCCTTCAGCGTCGGTGCGTGAGGACACTCGTCCGAGTACCCCATCTGCACTCCACGTTACGGAGACGAAGGGGGCAAAGCGTCGCTCCACGGGGCGATCCCGACCCTGGGAATCGTCGGGGTCCGACCCTGAGCCGGCTCCTCCTGGGGGAGGGGCGTGCGCAGCAGCCGGGCGGTGGCGCGGCGGCGGAGCCAGGAGCGGCCCGCCGGGACCAGCGCGAGATGCGCGAGGGCCACGCCCACGGTGTTCAGGAACAGCGAGTCGACGTCGACGACCTGACCGGGCACGCCGGTCTGCAGCAGTTCGATGCCCCAGGAGAGCAGCGCCCCGGCCGCGACGGTGCGCAACAGGGACGCCAGCGGCGAGACGACCAGCCTGCCGCCCGCCAGCGGCAGCAGGACACCCAGCGGGGCGAGCAGGGCCAGCCCCTCCCCGATCCGGCGGGCCGCCTCGGGCCAGCCCAGGGCGAGATCGGCCCGGATACCGGCGAACGGCCGGAGATTGGCGGGCATCACCCAGGGCACGTCCAGCGGCCGCAGCGTGAACCAGGCGACGAACGCCAGGTGTGCGACGAGGAGGACACCTCCTGTCACACGGATGCGGAACGCGGCGCTGCCGCCGATGGAGCCTTGACGCTGCACGACCCCCTAGACGCGGCCTCCGGCGCCTTCGGTTCCGGGATGGGCCCCGCCGGCCCTGTGAGGCATACGCCACAGCCCCGGGCGGATCACTCCCCGGCCGCGTCCTTCGACGGCGGTTCCGTGCTGCCCGGCCGGGCCCGCACCTCGTCGGTGCACTCGTAGCGGCGCGGGCTCTCGGCGCCGGGGCCGCCCAGGACCACCGAGCCGTCGCCCTCGGCCGCGGCCGAGTCGGAGAAGGTGCAGACGATCTGCGCGAGGGCGTAGGAGGTGAGGCCGGCCGGTGCCGTGCTCAGCCGCAGCGTGTCCTCCGGGTCGCCGGGGCGCGGCCGGCCGACCGTGATGCCGCCGCGGACGTCCGTGCTGTAGCCGGCTTCCTTCTCGGCGGTCGACGGCGGTGTGGCGAGCTGGTCCAGCAGACCCTGCGCGACGAGCATGCGCCGCTCGGAGTCGGCCGCGCCGTCCGGAACCCGCACGGTCCGGTCGACGGTCACCAGCGAGGACCCGCACAGCAGGAACACCTGCACCGGCAGCCCCCGGGCGGCCTGGGTGGAGACGTCCGACTCGGAGAGGGAGCACTGCACCCGCGAGGGGGCGGGCCCGAAGTTCGTCGGCACCTCCGTGGCCCGGATCCCGCAGCCGGCCAGCAGCACGGCGAGCGCCGGAACGGTGAGCAGCCGGGACACGGCCGCCAGACGCGCGGACATCATGCGTCCCCCTTCGAGTCCTCGCCCTGCGGCCGGTCGGTGCCGCTCTCCTGCCTCAGCTCGTCCTCGGCGGGCTGCTCCTCCGCGGGGGACGTGCCGCGCGGCAGCCGCAGGGTGAACACCGCGCCCGAGTCGGGCGAGTTGGCCGCGGTGATCTCACCGCCGTGGATGTGGGCGTTCTCCAGCGCGATGGACAGCCCGAGGCCACTGCCCTCGGAGCGCGGCCGGGAGGCGCTGGCCTTGTAGAAGCGGTCGAAGACGTGCGGCAGGACGTCCTCCGGAATGCCGGGCCCGTGGTCCTGGACCTCGATGACGATCGAATCGTCCGCCTCCCGCACGGACACCCGCACCGGGGAGCCGCCGTGCTTGAGCGCGTTGCCGATGAGGTTGGCCAGGATGACGTCCAGGCGGCGCGGGTCCAGCCGGGCGTGCAGGCCGCGCTCGGCGTCCAGCTCGACCGCGTCGAGCCAGGCCCTGGCGTCGATGCAGGCGGTGATCTGGTCGGCGAGGTCGACGTCGTCCAGGACGAGCCGCGCGGTGCCCGCGTCGAAGCGGGTGACCTCCATCAGGTTCTCGACCAGGTCGTTCAGCCGCCGCGTCTCGCTGACCACCAGCCGGACGGCCGGCTCGATCATCGGGTCCATGCTGCCGGTCTCCGCCTCCAGCTCCTCCTCGAGCACCTCCGTCACGGCGGTGATCGCGGTGAGCGGCGTCCGCAGCTCATGGCTCATGTCCGCCACGAACCGCCGGGACGCCTCGTCGCGCGCGGCCATGTCGGCCACCCGCTTCTCCAGCGCCTCGGCCGCGTTGTTGAACGTCCGCGACAGATCGGCGAGTTCATCGGTCCCGGACACCCGCAGCCGGGTGTCCAGCTTGCCCTCGCCGAGCCGCCGCGCGGCCGTCCCGAGCCGCTGCACCGGCTTCAGCACGGTCGTCGCCGCGGCCTGCGCCAGCAGCGCCGAGCCGATCAGCGCGAGCCCCGTGGCGATGCCCAGCGACCAGGCCAGCGAGTTGAGGTCCTTGGCCTCCGGCTCCAGCGACTTGAGCATGTAACCGGTCGGACCGCCGCCGATCACGCGCGTACCGGCCACCAGGTACGGGGTGTCGTGGTCGACTATCCGCTGCCAGTACAGGTGGTAGGGCTGCTTGTTGCTTCCGTCGACCTTCTGCTTCTTGTTCACCGCCGTGCGCAGCGACTTCGGCACGTCCTGCAGCGAGAAGCCGTTCAGCCCGCCGGAGCTGCCGTAGACGGTCCTGCCCTCGGTGTCGTGGCCGACCAGCAGCACGCTGAAGCGCTGGTCGCTGCCCGCCATCTGGCCCGCGGTGTGCTGCAGCTCGTCCTGCGTGGGACGCTCGGGCAGCGCGCCCGCCCGGTTCTGCATCTCCTGCTCGAAATCGCGCAGCACGGCGTCCTGGGTGCGGGTGAGCACCGCCTCGCGGTTGAGCCAGTACGCGATGGCGGACGCGGACACGGCGGCCGTCAGGGCCACCAGTCCGAAGACGACGACCAGCCGCAGCCGCAGGCTGGTGAAGCGCAGCCGCGACAGAACTCCCTTGCGCGCCCCGGTCCAGCCGCGGGCCCCCCCTTGGTGCGCCTGTGTCACTGAGGCGCGTCCAGCCGGTAGCCGACACCCCGCACGGTACGGATCAGCGTCGGGGACGACGGCACGTCCTCGACCTTGGCACGCAGCCGCTGGACACAGGCGTCCACGAGCCGCGAGTCGCCCAGGTAGTCGTGCTCCCACACCAGCCGCAGCAGTTGCTGCCGGGACAGCGCCTGGCCCGGCCGCCGGCTCAGCTCCAGCAGCAACCGCAGCTCGGTCGGCGTGAGCTGGAGGTCCTCGCCGTTCTTCGTCACGGTCATCGCCGAGCGGTCGATGACGAGGCTGCCGAAGCTCGCCGCGTCGTTCGACTCCCGCTCGCCGCGCCGCAGCACGGCCCGGATCCGGGCGTCGAGCACCCGCCCCTGCACCGGTTTGACGACATAGTCGTCGGCGCCGGACTCCAGCCCGACCACCACGTCGATGTCGTCGTTGCGCGCGGTCAGCAGGATGATCGGCAACTGGTCCGTGCGCCGGATGCGCCGGCACACCTCGAACCCGTCGATGCCGGGCAGCATCACGTCCAGCACGATCAGATCCGGCCGCTGCTCACGGAGCAGCTTCAGACCGTCCTCACCGCTGGCAGCGGTCGCCACGCGATGGCCCTGGCGCGTCAGTGAGAGCTCCAGGGCCGTCCGGATGGCGTCGTCGTCCTCGATCAGCAACAGGGAAGGCACGCGCTCATTCTGGCCCATGGAGGGGTCGGGGTTCGACCGCTGGGGCCCAGTCGGTGCGGGCCGGTACCGCCGACGCGTGTGCACGGCCTGTGACCGGCCTGTGGCCGACCCCTGTGACAGGTCTGTGACAGTCGGCGGACACGGCCATGAAAGTGCCGCGGCAAGCTTTTCGGCACAGGCAAGGAAGCCCGCCCGAACAGGCGGGCCGCACATCGGAAGTCCACGACGGGGGGCGCGAGATGAACACGCTGCACGGCATCAGCACCAGCGCAGTTGTCACGCGTCTGCACGACGTGCACAGGGGTTCCGAGAAGTCCGGCGTCGTGAGCGGGCGGGGGTGCGCTCGCGGCGCCGGGCGTCAGCACACCGGGTTCATGACGGTGGTTGACGCACCCACGGGGGAGAGCAAGGGGACGGGGGCGGCTCACGGGGGAGCCGCGTACGGGGAGGGCTCGGGGGAGCGCCGCTCCATGGCGGAGGCGGAGTTCACCGCCTACGTCCAGGAGCGCCGCGCCTCTCTGTACGCAACCGCCTACCACCTGACCGGCGACCGCTTCGAGGCCGAGGACCTGCTGCAGAGCGCGCTGTTCTCGACCTACCGGGCGTGGGACCGGATCAGTGACAAGGCGGCGGTCGGCGGATACCTCCGCCGTACCATGACCAACCTGCACATCAGCGCCTGGCGGCGCCGCAAGCTCAACGAGTACCCGACCGAGGAACTGCCGGAGACGCCCGGCGACACGGACGCGATGCGCGGCACCGAGCTGCGCGCGGTCCTGTGGCAGGCGCTGGCCCGGCTGCCCGAACTCCAGCGCACCATGCTGGTCCTGCGCTACTACGAGGGCCGCACGGACCCGGAGATCGCGGAGATCCTCGACATCAGTGTCGGCACGGTGAAGTCCAGCATCTGGCGGTCGCTCCGCCGGCTGCGCGAGGACGAGGTCCTCAGCTTCGGCCGTGACGAGGAGGACGCCTTCGGCGAGCTCGTCGCCTGAAGGTACGGGGGGGAGCACCACAAGGGGGCCCACGGGGGACTGCGGGGACGCTGGGGGGCGTCTTCGCAGGAGAGTGGGGACTCGGGGGAGGACAACGGGGGAGTACGGAAGCGGGACTGGAGGGCCGGGGGGTCCGTCCAGTCCCGCTTTCTTTGTGCTCCGGCCCCCGGGTTGCCCCGGTCGACTGCCGCCTAGGCCGCCGTACGGAGGCTCTCGCACCGGCCCGCCGCCGCTGCCGCCAGCCGGCCCATCGCCTCGTCGCGGTCGCAGGCGTAGGCGCCCAGCGCGGTCTGGCGGGAGACGATCGTGCGCTCCTGCCGCATCAGCCGCCAGCCGCGGCGCAGCAGGAACGGCACCGACTTGCGGCCCTCCCTCAGGTCCCGCAGGAAGCGGCGGCGGAACGTCTTCACCGGGCCCCGGCTCAGGCACAGCGCGTCGGCGAGGACGCCGAGTTCACGGCAGCGCGTGACGATCTCCGCGGCGAAGACGCCCTCCGCGATGAACAGCGGGGTCCGTCCGATGTCGACCGTCTCGTCGCCCGTACGGGCGCTGAGCGAGAGGTCGTAGACGGGAACCTCCGTACGGCCCGTGCGGCACAGGTCGGTGATCGCGGCGACGGCCGTGTCCGCGTCCCAGGAGTCCGGGTGGTCCCAGTCGATGTCGGAGCTCCCCGCCACCAGGGGCAGTGTCGGGTCGTCGCCCTCCTTGTAGAAGTCGTCGAGCCGCAGCACCGGGAGGCCGGAGCGGGCCGCGAGGAGGGACTTGCCGGAGCCGGAAGGGCCGCAGAGCAGCACGACTCGCGTCGGTATGGGCAGAGGAGAACTCACGGGACACCAGTGTGAGGCATCCACCGGGGGCCGGACGACCCCGCGGGTCGGCTTTGATGCGCGCGTCACATCTCAACTACCCTTCGTATCGTTCCGATTACGCATAGCGTCAGAAGGTGGCAGCGATGGCCCGACACGACTCACCCATGAAGCCGACCGCCCAGCGTGCCCTGGCCGTCCTCGCGACCGCCGGCATGGCGCTGGGAGTGGGTGCGGGTGCGGCGGCGGCCGCCGCGGGCACCGGCTCGCTCCTGGATGTGGTCCACACCTCTGTGGGGAAGACCGACCCTCAAGCCGGCCTCCAGGCGGCGAGCGACACCCTCTCCCACACCACCGGCGCGGTCACGGGCCTCAAGCCCAACCCCTTGGCCGGTACGGGAGTCGACCCGCTCGACAACAGCGTCGGCACCGAGGTCGCCGACTTCAAGCCGATGACGTCCCGTGAGGTGACGGGGCCGGTGGCTCAGGCGCCGTCGATCGGGGGCATGCCGGTGGTGGAGCGCCTGAACGAGCCGCTCTCGCGGTAACCCATCGCCCTCGCAGCGGGACCTCCCGGACCAGCTACGCCACCGCGAAGGCCACGGCGCACAGCGCGGCCGTGCCGATCGCGACACCGTGCAGGCCGTCCACCACGCCGGTCCGGAACGCGTCCTGGACCGGTTCCGGCAGGTCCCGCAGCACGCCGGGCAGCGGCTCGGTATCCGACCCGCACACGGAAGAAGCCCCGGGCCTCCTGGACGGAGGAGGGCCGGGGCTTCCGTATCGAGGGGGCGGTCCTAGTAGGAGGAGCCTGACGCGCCCAGTGACCCCGTGGGGTGCCAGACCGTTTTGGTCTCCAGGAACGCCGTCATGCGGTCGATGCCGGGCGTCTCCGCGTAATCCACAGGCTGTGGACGGAGAACCCGCTTGAGGTTGTCGGCCGCCGCGATCTCCAGCTCCTTCGCCAGGACCTCGTCGGCGCCCGCGAGGTCGATCGCGTTGACGTCCTGGTGGGCCGCCAGCGGAGTCGCGATCTCGGCCGTGCGGCCCGACAGGACGTTGACCACGCCGCCGGGGACGTCCGAGGTGGCCAGGAGCTCGGCCAGGGACAGGGCGGGCAGCGGGGACTTCTCGCTCGCCACCACGACCGCCGTGTTGCCCGTCGCGATCACCGGGGCCAGTACCGACACCAGGCCCAGGAAGGACGACTCCTGGGGGGCCACGATCGCGACCACGCCCGTCGGTTCGGGCGAGGACAGGTTGAAGAACGGACCCGCGACCGGGTTGCCGCCGCCGACCACCTGGGCGATCTTGTCGGTCCAGCCCGCGTACCAGACCCAGCGGTCGATCGTCGCGTCCACGACCGCGGCCGCCTTGGACTTCGACAGCCCTTCCGCCTCGGCCACCTCGCGCACGAACTGGTCGCGGCGGCCCTCCAGCATCTCGGCCACGCGGTAGAGGACCTGGCCGCGGTTGTACGCCGTCGCCCCGGACCAGCCGCCGAACGCCTTGCGGGCCGCGACGACCGCGTCCCGGGCGTCCTTGCGGGAGGACAGGGGCGCGTTCGCCAGCCACTTGCCCTTCGAGTCGCTCACCTCGTACACCCGGCCGCTCTCGGAACGCGGGAACTTGCCGCCCACGTACAGCTTGTAGGTCTTGAGGACACTGAGTCGCGTGTCAGACATCGAGGTACGCCTCCAGGCCGTGGCGGCCGCCCTCGCGGCCGAAGCCCGACTCCTTGTAACCGCCGAACGGCGACGTCGGGTCGAACTTGTTGAACGTGTTGGACCAGACGACCCCCGCGCGGAGCTTGTTCGCGACCGCCAGGATGCGGGAGCCCTTCTCCGTCCAGATGCCGGCGGACAGGCCGTACGGCGTGTTGTTGGCCTTGGCGACCGCCTCGTCCGGAGTGCGGAACGTCAGCACCGACAGCACCGGGCCGAAGATCTCGTCGCGGGCGATCCGGTGCGCCTGGGTGACGTTCGTGAACAGCGTCGGAGCGAACCAGTAGCCGCTCTCCGGCAGTTCGCACGCCGGCGACCAGCGCTCGGCGCCCTCCGCCTCGCCCAGCTCGACGAGCGAGGTGATGCGGGTGAGCTGCTCCTCGGAGTTGATCGCGCCGATGTCCGTGTTCTTGTCCAGCGGATCGCCGAGGCGCAGCGTCGACAGGCGGCGCTTGAGGGAGTCCAGGAGCTCCTCCTGGATCGACTCCTGCACCAGCAGGCGGGAGCCCGCGCAGCAGACCTGGCCCTGGTTGAAGAAGATGCCGTTGACGATGCCCTCGACGGCCTGGTCGATGGGGGCGTCGTCGAAGACGATGTTGGCGCCCTTGCCGCCCAGCTCCAGCGTGACCTTCTTGCGGGTCCCGGCGACCGTACGGGCGATCTCCTTGCCGACGGCCGTGGAGCCCGTGAAGGCGACCTTGTTCACGTCCGGGTGGGCGATCAGCGCCGCGCCCGCGTCGCCGTAGCCCGGGAGGATGTTGACGACGCCCTTGGGCAGGCCCGCCTGGCGGCAGATGTCCGCGAAGAACAGCGCCGAGAGGGGGGTGGTCTCGGCCGGCTTCAGCACGACCGTGTTGCCGGTCGCGAGCGCCGGGGCGATCTTCCACGCCAGCATCAGCAGGGGGAAGTTCCAGGGGATGACCTGGCCGGCGACACCCAGCGGCCGGGGGTTCGCGCCGAACCCGGCGTGGTCGAGCTTGTCGGCCCAGCCCGCGTAGTAGAAGAAGTGCGCGGCGACCAGAGGGAGGTCCGCGTCGCGCGTCTCCTTGATCGGCTTGCCGTTGTCGAGGGTTTCGAGGACGGCGAGCTCGCGGGAACGCTCCTGGATGATCCGCGCGATGCGGAACAGGTACTTGGCGCGCTCCGCGCCCGGCAGCGCCGACCACTTCTCGAAGGCCCTGCGCGCGGCCTTCACCGCGCGGTCGACGTCCTCGGAACCCGCCTGGGCGATCTCGGAGAGCACCTCCTCGGTGGACGGGGAGACGGTCTTGAAGACCTTGCCGTCCGCCGCCTCGACGAACTCGCCGTCGATGAACAGGCCGTACGAGGGAGCGATGTCGGCGATCGCGCGCGACTCGGGAGCCGGGGCGTATTCGAATACCGAAGACACGTTTTCCATAGTCATGGGGTCTCAGTCCACCGTCACGTAGTCGGGACCGGAGTAGCGGCCGGTGGCCAGCTTCTGCCGCTGCATCAACAGGTCGTTCAGCAGCGACGAGGCGCCGAAGCGGAACCAGTGGTTGTCCAGCCAGTCCGCGCCCGCGGTCTCGTTGACCAGCACGAGGAACTTGATGGCGTCCTTGGAGGTGCGGATGCCGCCGGCCGGCTTCACACCGACCTGGATGCCGGTCTGCGCACGGAAGTCCCGCACCGCCTCCAGCATCAGCAGCGTGTTCGCCGGGGTCGCGTTCACGGCGACCTTCCCGGTGGAGGTCTTGATGAAGTCCGCGCCCGCCAGCATGCCGAGCCAGCTCGCGCGGCGGATGTTGTCGTACGTCGAGAGCTCGCCGGTCTCGAAGATGACCTTCAGGCGCGCTGAGGTCCCGCAGGCCTCCTTCACGGCGGTGATCTCGTCGTACACCTTCAAGTATCGACCCGCGAGGAACGCCCCGCGGTCGATGACCATGTCGATCTCGTCGGCACCGGCGGCGACCGCGTCGCGCACGTCGGCCAGCTTGACGTCGAGCGCGGCGCGTCCGGCCGGGAACGCAGTGGCCACCGAGGCGACCTTCACGCCGGAGCCGGCGACGGCCTCCTTGGCCACGGCCACCATGTCGGGGTAGACGCAGACCGCCGCGGTGGCGGGCGTCGTACGGTCCGTCGGGTCGGGCTTGACCGCCTTCGCGCCGAGCGCCCGGACCTTGCCCGGGGTGTCCGCGCCTTCCAGCGTCGTCAGGTCGACCATCGAGATGGCGAGGTCGATGGCGTACGCCTTCGCGGTCGTCTTGATCGAACGGGTGCCGAGGGAGGCCGCGCGGCCCTCGAGTCCGACCGCGTCGACGCCGGGGAGCCCGTGGAGGAAGCGGCGCAGCGCGCTGTCGGACGCGGCGACGTCCTTGAGGGGGTGAGCTGCGGTGAGTGCAGAACTGGGCATGGTCACCAGACGAGCATATCTACGCGCGTAGCGGCTGTACAGTCCCCGGTTCTCTCCCGGGCGGATCCGACGCTTGCCCGCGGGCGGATGAGGAACCCGCGGAAGGGTCCGGCAGAATCGAGACATGACGAGCCCCGAACCCCAGCCGCCGGCGCCGCAGCCCTCGGAATCCGAGTACAAGGACCGGGTGTACCGGTCGGTCCCGGCCATCGCCGGTGGCGTGCTGCTGCTCGCCATCACCGGGTGGCTCGGTATCGACGCGGTGCTCTCCGGGGAGGGGCGCACGCCGTGGCTCGCGCTCGCCGTGCTGCTCCTCGTCGCGCCGCTGGTCGTCGCCTTCACGCTGCGGCCCGCCGTGTACGCCGGCGACGACCGGCTGCGGATCCGCAACCCCTTCCGGCTCGTCGTCGTGCCCTGGGGCCAGGTCGCCTCGCTGCGCTCCGCCTACTCGAACGAGGTCCTCACCGAGTCCGGTGCGAAGTACCAGCTGTGGGCCGTGCCCGTCTCGCTGCGTGCGCGCAAGAAGGCCGCGCGGCGCGAGATGCGGGCGACGGCACAGGCGCGCCGGGAGATGGGCCGGGACGAGGGCCGCGGCAGTGCGCTCGGGATGCGGGCGGGCCTGGGCGACGGCCTGGGCGGGGATTCCGTCTCCGACGGGCCCGTACGGGCCGAGACCGACCGGATCATGGACGAGCTGCGCGGGCTGCGCGAGGCGCGGCACCAGGCGGCATCGGCGCAGGGTGAAGTGACCGTGCGGTGGGCCTATGAGGTGCTGGCGCCGGCGGTCGCCGGGGCTGTGCTGGTGTTGATCCTGGTGGTGATGGGCTGACCGCCGCGAAAAGCGGCGGAGGCGGTGCGGCCCCGGTGCCTGGGTTCGGGGTATGCCCCCCGTACCTTCCGTGTCACCGTGCGAGGCGTCTTCGACGGGCTGAGCGCCGAGCAGGGGGCCGCGCTGCTCGAGCGGGCCGCGGAGTGCTGCGCGCTGCCTTCACGTCCGAGGGTAGCCACCTACGACGTGGCCGTGCCTTCACCGACTGCTCCCTGGACTCCGGGGAGGCCGAGGAGGACATCCTGGAGGCCATCGAGCGGGCCGAGGCGTCGGCGCGCGCGTGGCTGGAACAGCGCGGGTACGGCTGCAAGAACGTCAGGTCCACCGCCGAGGACCTCTCCCAGGCGCCTCTCGGCAAGCGGCAGCGGCGGGAGGCCGCCTGGAAGAGTTCCTGAGTCCCCGGCGGGGGCGGTGGTGCGGGGGTCGCGGTGATGCAGGCCCCGGGCCTCAGATGCCCGCCGCCGTGGACAGGTCGTGCTTGATCGACTCCAGCAGCGCCGTCGCCTTCGCGCGGGCTTCCGGGAGGTCCTTGTGCGACCCGACCGGGATCACGACCTCCAGGTAGCACTTCAGCTTGGGCTCCGTGCCGCTCGGGCGGACGATCACCCGGGCGCCGTCCAGGGTGTAGCGCAGACCGTCCGTCGGCGGGAGCTCGGCCGTGCCCTTGGTGAGGTCGTCCGTGCGGGTGATCGGCAGACCGGCCAGCTCCGTCGGGGGCTGCTCGCGCAGGCGGCGCATCGCGGCCGCGATGAGGGAGAGGTCCTCGACGCGGACCGAGAGCTGGTCCGTCGCGTGCAGGCCGTGCTCCACCGCCAGGTCGTCCAGGAGGTCGAGGAGCGTGCGGCCCTCCTCCTTGAGCTGGGACGCCAGTTCCGTGATCAGCAGCGCGGCGGTGATGCCGTCCTTGTCCCGGACGCCGTCGGGGTCCACGCAGTAGCCCAGGGCCTCCTCGTAGCCGAAGCGCAGGCCCTCGGCGCGGGCGATCCACTTGAAGCCGGTGAGCGTCTCGACGTGGGGGAGGCCCGCCTTCTCGGCGATCCGCCCGAGGAGGGACGACGAGACGATCGACTCCGCGAAGGTGCCGGTCGCTCCGCGGCGGACCAGATGGGCGGCGAGCAGGGCACCGACCTCGTCGCCGCGCAGCATGCGCCAGTCGGTGCCGTCCTGTACGGCGACGGCGCAGCGGTCCGCGTCCGGGTCGTTGGCGATGATCAGGTCCGGGGCGGTCTCGCCGGCGCGTGCGGTCGCGAAGGCCAGGTCCATCGCGCCGGGTTCCTCCGGGTTGGGGAACGCGACGGTCGGGAACTCCGGGTCGGGTTCCGCCTGCTCGGCGACGAGGACCGGCTCCGGGAAGCCGGCGCGGGCGAAGGCGGCCAGGAGGACGTCCTTGCCGACGCCGTGCATCGCCGTGTACACCGTGCGGGCCGTGCGGGGGGAGCCCCCGGACAGGACGGCGTCCGTGCGGGCGAGGTAGGCGTCCAGGACGCTGTCGTCGAGGGTGTCCCAGCCTTCGGTGGGGCGCCGGACGGTGGTGAGGGACGGGACGGCGGCGATCTCCGCCGCGATGTCGATGTCCGCCGGGGGGACGATCTGCGAGCCGTCGCCGAGGTAGACCTTGTAGCCGTTGTCGCGGGGCGGGTTGTGGCTGGCGGTGACCTCCACGCCCGCGACCGCGCCGAGGTGCCTTATCGCGAAGGCGAGCACGGGGGTCGGGAGGGGGCGGGGGAGGACGGCCGCGCGCAGGCCCGCGCCGGTCATGACGGCGGCGGTGTCCTGGGCGAAGTCCTGGGACTTGTGGCGGGCGTCGTAGCCGATGACGACGAGGCCGTTGTCGTGGCCTTGCTTCTTGAGGTAAGCGGCGAGGCCGGCGGCGGCGCGGATGACGACCGAGCGGTTCATGCGCATGGGGCCGGCGCCGAGTTCGCCGCGGAGGCCGGCGGTGCCGAACTGGAGCGTGCCGCTGAAGCGGGCGGCGAGTTCGGTGTGGTCCCGGGCGTCGATGAGGCGGGCCAGCTCGGTGCGGGTGTCCGGGTCGGGGTCCTCGGTGAGCCACGCCTGGGCCTGTGCGATGAGTTCTTCGTGCACGGTGTGGTGTCAGCCTCTCCGGTGTGGTGTGGGTGTGCGGCGGCCTGCGTGGGGGTGCGCGTCCTCGCCTGCCGCCGGGGGGGGCGGGGCCGCGCCGGGGGGTGTTGTGGGCGGCCTACCCGATCTCACCTCTTACTGCAAATCCAAGGGGGTCCAAG
>NZ_JBEOXI010000098.1:0-28206 GCF_040296465.1 Streptomyces sp. NPDC002130 | reverse complement strand
ACCCGCACATCGGCTACACGGCCGCCACCGACATCGCCAAGGAGGCCCTCGCCACCGGCCGCGGTGTTGCCGAACTCGTCCTGGAGAAGGGCCTGCTCCCCGCCGAGACCCTCACCGCCCTGCTGCGCCCCGAGGTCCTCGCCGGCAGCGGCCCGGCACCGGCCTGACCAGCCGGAGCGCACCGGGACCGGCAGAGGGAGAATGGTGATCATGACGTCGTCGACGACCTTCCAGCCGGTCCTGGAGCGCATCGCCGAGGAGATCGCGCGGACCCCAGGCAGCGGCCGGCCCGCCGACTACATCCCGGCGCTCGCCGCCCGCGACCCGCGCAGCTTCGGCATGGCCGTCGCCGAGCCGGACGGCACCGTGTACGGGGTGGGGGACTGGCGGCAGCCGTTCTCCGCGCAGTCCCTCACCAAGGTCTTCACCCTCGCCCTCGACCTGGCCCGCGAGGGCGACGCCCTGTGGGAGCACGTGGGCCGCGAGCCCTCCGGCAACCCCTTCAACTCCCTCGTCCAGCTGGAGTACGAGAACGGCATCCCGCGCAACCCGTTCATCAACGCGGGCGCCCTCGTCGTCACCGACCGGCTGCACACCCGTACCGGTGACGCGTCGGGTGAACTGCTGGCGTTCCTGCGGGCGGAGAGCGGCAACCCCGACCTGACCTTCGACCAGGAGGTCGCCGCGTCCGAGACCGCCCACGGCGACCGCAACGCCGCGCTCGGCCACTTCATGGCGTCCTACGGCAACATCGACAACCCCGTGCCGACGCTCCTGGAGCAGTACTTCCGGCAGTGCTCGATCGCCGCGTCCTGCGCCGACCTGGCCCTCGCCACGAGCTTCCTCGCCCGGCACGGCCTCCGCGCCGACGGCACCCGCCTGCTCACTCGCAGCCAGGCCAAGCAGATCAACGCCATCATGCTGACCTGCGGAACGTACGACGCGGCAGGCGACTTCGCCTACCGCGTGGGCCTGCCCGGCAAGAGCGGTGTGGGCGGCGGCATCATCGCGGTGGTACCCGGTCGTTGCACCCTGTGCGTGTGGAGCCCGGGCCTGGACGAGCGGGGCAACTCGGTGGCGGGCGTGGCCGCCCTCGACCGGTTCACGACCCTGACCGGCCTGTCGGTGTTCTGACCGGCGGCCCACCTCGCCCTCGACCCCCTCAGCCGAGGAACTCCTCCAGCATCGGCAGCAGCAGCTGCGTGCGGCGCATGAGCGCCATGTGGGTGGTGTCCGGAAGCACCGCCAGCCGGGCGTCGGGGATCAGGTCGCGCATCTCGGCGGCGTGCTCGACGCGCAGGAAGTCCGTGTCGCCGAGCACCAGGAGCGTGGGTGCGGCCAGAGCGCGCAGGTCGTCGGCGGTCCAGGGCAGGGGGGCGTGTGCCGCCGTCCCGCACTTGGCCATGAAGTCGGCGAAGTGCCCGGGGTCCGGCGCGACGGCCGCGTAGGCGTCGGCCATCTCCTGGAAGTCTGCCTGGCTCGGCAGCCGCGGTGAGGCGTACTCCGGGTCCCGGACCTCCTCGTAGTAGCCGTCCTGCCGGAAGTGGGTGGCGGCGAGAACCAGCCGTCCCACGCGCTCGGGGTGGCGCACGCCCACTTCGAGGGCCGTCAGGCCACCCAGGCTGAAGCCCAGGAAGTCCGCCCGGTCGATGCCCAGCTCGTCCAGCAGGGCGATCACGTCCGAGGCGAGGTCCGGCACGCTCATCTCCCGCTCGATGTCGGCCGTGTGCCCGTGGCCCTGCAACTCGGGAGCCACGACCCGGCGTGTGGCCGCGAGAGCCGGCAGGACGGCCCCGAAGGACAGGCCGATCGTGAGCACCCCGCCGTGCAGCAGCACCAGGGGCCGCTGCCCGCTGTCGGCGCCGTGCAGCTCGTAGTACATCTCCAGGCCGTTGACCTTCGCGTAGGCCGAGGTGCCGGTCATGGGATCACGTCCGTTCGTCGGTGTTGCTGATGCCGGTAGGACTCTCGCCCCGGAGGGAACTCATCGGCGGGCGATCACCGGCCGGTCACCGCCGGGCCGCCCTCCGGAGAGGGGTGCGTCCCCTTTCGGTCATCCACCGTTGACACGCTGCCCGAGTGTTGGCCATGGCTTTCCCCGTCGATCTCCGCCGCTGCCAGATGCTCGGTCTGGCCGGTACCGCCTGCCTCGCC
Organism: Streptomyces sp. NPDC002130; assembly: GCF_040296465.1. Classification (NCBI taxonomy): domain Bacteria; kingdom Bacillati; phylum Actinomycetota; class Actinomycetes; order Kitasatosporales; family Streptomycetaceae; genus Streptomyces; species Streptomyces sp. NPDC002130. Next base: position 26,052 of record NZ_JBEOXI010000098.1, on the reverse strand, counting down.
CTGGGCGGTGAGACGGCCGGTGCCCTGCCCGTGGAGGACCTTCTCCACCCGGCCTCCGCTCGCGCCGCTCTCGGCTTGGTCGGCGCGTACTTCGGCGTCGTCCTGCTGATCGCGGCCTGGGCGCTGCTGGGCCGGCTGGTCCGAGGGTGTAGACCACCCGCGCCGCGAGCACTGCTGCTGGTGCTCGCAACGTGGGCGGCCCCGCTGCTGCTCGCCCCGCCGCTGTTCAGCCGGGACGTCTACAGCTACCTCGCCCAGGGGGCAATGGTCGACGCGCACCTGGACGTCTATGCGCACGGGCCGTCCCTGCTCGGCGGCCCGCTCGTCGACGAGGTCGCCCCGCTCTGGCGGCACACCGGCGCCCCGTACGGGCCGGTGTTCCTGGCCGTCGCGGCGGCCCTGTCGGGACTGACCCGCGGTGAACTGCCCGCCGGACTGCTCGGGATGCGGCTCGTCGCCCTCGCCGGCGTGGCCCTGATGGCGGCCGCGCTGCCCCGCCTCGCCCGCCACAACGGAGCAGACCCGTCCGCCGCGCTGTGGCTGGGCGCCCTCAACCCGCTCGTCCTGCTGCACCTGGTCGCGGGCGCCCACAACGACGCCGCCATGCTCGGCCTGCTCGGCGTCGGCCTGGTGGCCGCACGCGGCCGGTGGCCGGTCCTCGGCGCCGTCCTGGTCACCCTCGCCGCCCTGGTCAAGGCGCCCGCCGTGCTCGGTCTCGCGGCCGTCGTGGTCCTCCAGGTCCGGGCGGGCCGCAGTCCGTCGAAGGCGGTCGTGACGACCACCGTCGCGGCCGCGGGGACCACCGTCGCCGCGACGGCCGCGGCCGGCACCGGGTACGGCTGGGTCGGCGCCCTGAACACCCCCGCCTCCCCCCAGAACTGGGCGCTGACCACCCTCCTCGGCCGCGCCACCCGGGCCCTGCTTACGCACCTCGGCAGCGATCTCGCGCCCTTCGCCGTCCCCGCCTGGCACACGCTGGGCATCGTGACCGCCGTGGCCGCGATCGCGCTGATCTGGCGGCGGCTGCGCCTGCGACCGGTGTACGCGCTCGGCCTGTCCCTGGCGGCGGTGGCCGCGCTCGGCCCGGCGATCCGCCCCTGGTACGCCCTGTGGGGCCTGTTCCTCATCGCCGCCGCCGCACCCAGCACCTCCGTACGCCACCGCACGGCGGCGGTGACCGGCGTGCTCGCGCTGTCCGTCCTGCCCAGCGGTGGCCCGGCGGACTCGGGGCAACTCCTGCTGGCCGTCTGTGGCGTAGCACTCGCCCTCGTCGTGCTGTGGCAGGCCCACCAGGCCGAACTCGCCCCGGCGCCGGGACGCGCGGCATGACCCCGGCCCTGCCGCGCACCGACCGGGGCCGGCTGCTGCTGGTGCTGGCCCTCGTCGCGTCGGTGACGGTCTTCACCGCGACCGTGCCGCTGCTGCGCGACTGGTTCGACCTGCGCGTCTACTACGGCAGCATCGACAGCTGGGTCCACCACGGCGGCCGGGTGTACGACTACCGGGTGCCCGGCACGACGTACGGCTTCACCTACCCGCCGTTCGCCGCGGTCGCCATGCTGCCGATGGCCCTGCTCGACCTGCGCACCGCCGTCGCCGCCGCCCTGCTGCTCAACCTGGCAGCCCTCGCCGTGGTGCTGCGGCTGCTCGCGGGGACGGATCGGCGGCGCCCCGGCTGGTTCGGCTGGGCCCTGATCGCCTGCCTGCTCGCCCTCTTCGAGCCACTGCGCGACACCTTCAGCTTCGGTCAGGTCAATCTGCTGCTGCTGGCACTCGTCCTCGCCGACGCGACGCTGCTCGCCACCGGACGCGGACGCCTGGCGGGTGTCGGCATCGGGCTCGCGGCGGCGGTCAAACTCACGCCCGCCCTGTTCATCGGTCTGCTGCTCGTGGCCAGGCGATGGCACGCGGCGGCGGTCGCGACGGCCGTCGCCCTCGGAGCCACGGCCCTCGCGGCCCTGGTCGACCCGGATGCCTCCCGCTTCTACTGGACCGAGGCGCTGTGGGACACCGACCGCGTGGGGCGCCTCGACTACGTCTCGAACCAGTCGGTGCAGGGCATCCTGGCCCGGCTCGGTGAAACGGACCGCACCTTGTGGGCGGTGGTGGTCCTGATGGTCCTCGGCGTATGGGTGCTGCGGGCGCGCCGCGCGGTCGCCGCGGGGGACTGGACGGCGGCGTTCGCCCTGACCGGCCTCGCCGCCTGCCTCGTCAGTCCGATCACGTGGGTGCACCATCTGGTGTGGCTGCTCCCGTCCTTCGCCGTGCTGGTCCGGGCGGGGCGCCCCCGGATCGCGGGCGCCCTGTACGCGGTGCTGTGCACCAGCGTGGTGTGGCTGTGGTTCGACGACGCCTCCGGCGTCGACGGGTTCCTGGGCAGCAACACCTACGCCTGGATCACCCTGGGGCTGCTGCTGTGGCTGCCGGTCGGTCAGCTCCGGCCCGGTCTGCGGACCGGGAGCCGCAGCACCAGCACCACGACCGCCGCGCCCGTACCGGCGGCACCCGCGATCAGCCCCGCCTCCGTCCAGGCGGAGCCGTGCTCCTCCGGTAGGGCCGCCGCGACCGCGGGCGGCGTAGTCGTCGGCCCCGTGGACGTGGGCGGCGCGCCGAGCGAGCCCACCGCCTCGACCCTGCCGGCCGACCCGAAGCCCCAGTCGAGCAGCGAGCGGGCCTCCTCGTACACGGCGGACCCACCGCCGTCCTGAGGGTTCATCACCGTCACGACCAGGGTGCGCCCGTCCCGGCGCGCCGCCGCGACGAGGGTGCTGCCGGCCTTGCTGGTGTAGCCGTTCTTGATGCCGATCAGCCCGCGGTACGGCTTCACGCCCCTGGCACCGCTCAGCAGCCGGTTGGTGTTGAGGATCGGGTACGACGACGTGCCGCCGCCGGGGAACGTCGCCTCGACGGTGGCGCAGTACCGGGCGAAGTCCGGGTTGCGCAGCCCGACCCGGCCGAACACCGCCAGGTCGTACGCCGACGACACCTGGCCGGGTGCGTCGTAGCCGTCGGGCGACACCACGTGGGTGTCGAGGGCGCCGAGAGAGCGGGCCTTGGCCTGCATCTGCTCGGCCGTGAGCCGCCAGCCGCCGTTGAGCTCGGCCAGGACGTGCACGGCGTCGTTGCCCGAGTTGAGGAAGACACCGCGCCACAGGTCGGCGATCCGGTACGAGCGGCCTTCGGCGACCCCGACCAGGCTGCTGCCGGCACCGATGCCCCGCAGCTCCCGCTCGCGGACCGTGTGCCGGACGCCCGCCGGCAGCCCGGGCAGCACAGTGAGGGCGAACAGGGTCTTCAGGGTGCTGGCCGGGGGCAGCCTGCGGTGCGCGTTGTGGGCGGCGAGCACCTCGCCGGTACGGGCGTCGGCCACCAGCCAGGACAGCGCGGAGACCTTCGGGACACGGGACGCCCCGGCGCGCAGGCGGACCTGGGTGCCGGGACGGTACAGCAGCGAGGGGTGCGGGGCCGCGGCCCTCGGTCCGCCCGGCGGCGTGGGCTCGCCACCGGGGTGGGCCGCCGCCGCGGGAGTCAGCGCAAGGAGCCCCGCCACGCAGAGCGCACCGGCCGACACGGCCACCCGGGAAGAGAATCCGATGATCATATGATCAACGTAGGAACGGACCTGCTCCGCGCGGCGACGGCGGGGCCGCATTCCGCGGCGCTAGCACCCGGATGGATGCTCCCCGGGTCAGCCCGAGGGCAGGGTCGGCTGGATGCGCCGCAGGAACGTCGCGTTGTCCGGTGTCTCGCGCATGCGCTCCAGGAGGGTCTCCAGACCGCCCTGCCCGTCCCGGCCCTGCAACACGCGCCGCAATCCGTGGACGGCCGCCAACTCCGGCCGACTCAGCAGGAGTTCTTCGCGGCGCGTGCCCGAGGGCGTGATGTCGACGGCCGGGAACACCCGACGGGAGGCCGGGTCCCGGCTCAGGCGGAGCTCCATGTTGCCGGTGCTCTTCAGCTCCTCGAAGTAGAAGTCGTCGGCCCGGGAACCGGTCTCCACCAGGGCGGTCGCGAGGATCGTGAGGGACCCGCCCTCCTCGGCCGACCGGGCTGCGCCGAAGAACCGCTTGGGTCCGGTCAGCGCGGACGCGTCGACGCCCCCGGTGAGGATGCGGCCACCGGAAGCGGCCGCGTTGTTGTGCGCCCGGCACAGCCGGGTCAGCGAGTCGAGAAGGAGGACGACGTCCTCGCCGGCCTCGACGTGCCGTTTGGCGCGCTCGATCACGAGGTCGGCGAGCGCGATGTGCTGCCGGGCACTGCGGTCGAAGGTCGAGGCGTACACCTCGCCCCGTACGCCGCGCCGCATGTCGGTGACCTCCTCGGGCCGCTCGTCGAGCAGCAGCATCATCAGCCGGCACTCGGGATGGTTGCCGGTGACGGCGGCGGCGAGCTGCTGGAGGAGGACGGTCTTGCCGGTCTTGGGCGGGGCCACGATGAGCCCGCGCTGGCCCTTGCCGACCGGTGCGATCAGGTCGACGACGCGCCCGGCGAGGCCGGCGGCCGGGTGCTCGAGCCGCAGCCGCTCGTGCGGATGCAACGGCGTCAGGTCCCGGAAGTGGCGCCGGCCGCGCAGCTCACCGGGCGCACGGCCGGCGAGGTGTGCGACGTCGGTCAGGGCGCGCCGGTCTCCGGTCACGCCCTCGACGAGGTCGCCCTTGCGCAGGCCGTACCGGCGGATCAGCGCGGGGGAGACCGCGGCGTCGGCGGGCGAGGGCAGGCAGTGCTCGGCGCGCAGGTGCCCCTTCCCGTTCGTGTCGATGTCGAGGACACCGGACACGGTCCGGGCCGGGGACTGCTGCCGGACGGGTGGGTTGTCGAGTGTGGTGGTCATGGTGGTGTGTGTCCTTTCACGGACGGCAGGCATGGGACGTGCTGAGGGAAGGGGGAGAGAGCCGCGAGGGGAGGGGCCGGTGGCACGCCTCCGGGCGGCGGGGGAACAGCGCCTCGGATACGACGAACACGTCGTGGCGCTGGAAAGGAAGGTGAGAGTGAAGAAAACGGCACCGGCGCCCGCAAAGAGGGGCGTGCACGAGTGCTGTTCGCACTGTACCACCGACAGCGGTGGAGGGTAAGCAGTTACCTCAACGGGTGGCCAGCAGCCCGAACAGCAACGGAATCCGCGGCTCGGGCAGCCGCCACCAGCCGGACCCCGTGCGGACCATCTGCGGCCAGCGCGGCCAGGGAAGCTCGTCGCCCTCCCGCAGGCGCCGCACGGCGAGTCCCGCATGTGTCAACGCGTTCACGACCTCGCCCATTCCGTGCATCCACTCGTAACTGTCCGTGGCGTCTTCGACGGCCGGACCGTCCGTGTAGGTGTGGGTCCCGTCGCGGTGCACCGGGCCGGCGCCGCCCAGGTAGTCGTGGCGCAGCAACAGCTCGGGCCCCTCGCCCGGAGCGGGCTTCGGTCCGAGCGAGTTGAGCAGGGGGTGGAACTCGACGACGTACAACAGGCCGCCGGGACGCAGGAGTCGGGCGATGATTCCCGCCCACCGGTCCAGGTCGGGGAGGTAGCACAGGGCGCCCTTGCCGGTGTAGACGACGTCGAACCGCCGCCCGTCCAGGGCTTCGACGGCGTCGTACACGTTCGCCCGGACGTACGTCACGTCCGTGCCGGCCTTCGCCGCGATGTCCTGGGCGGCAGCCACCGACGCCCCGGAGAAGTCGAGGCCGACGGCCCGGGCGCCGCGCCGGGCGAAGGCGATCGTCTCCGTACCGAGGTGACATTGCAGATGCAGCACGTCACGCCCGGCGAGCTCGCCGAGGTCCTCCCACTCGAACGGGGCGAACCAGCGCTCGGGTTCGAGGTCCTGGTCGAGACCGTAGAAGCGGCTGGCGAGATGGACGGGCGTGCGGGCGTCCCAGTTCGCCCGGTTGGCCCTCATCAGCCGGTCGTGCTCGACGGACGTCATGAGGACATGAAACCGCGAACCGGCCGCGGGCGCCGGGAGAACGCGGGAACGGAACTCAGGGCGTGTCGCTCAGACCGAGCGGGCCCGTGCCTCCTCGGCGATCCGCTCGAACTGCTCGCCCATGGCCGCCGCGAGCGCCTGGGCCGCCGACAACGGGCGCACCATCACCGTGAATTCGTCGATGAGGCCGTCGTCGTCGACATGGATGAAGTCGCAGCCGCTGATCTCCCGGTCGCCCACGCGCGCGGCGAAGACCAGGGCGTGGTCGCGGCCGTTCACGTCGTTGATCTCGCGCACGTAGCGGAAGTCCTGGAACACCTCGGAGACGGCACGCAGGATCGCCGCCGTGATCGCCTTGCCGGCGTAGGGCTTGAACACGACGGGGCTGGTGAAGACGACGTCGGGCGCCAGCAGCGCCTCGGCGGCGTCGAGGTCGAGCTTCTCGATCGCCTCACGGAATGCACGCATGGAACCCGCCTTAGTCAATTTGTTGAGTAGGTGCGGAGTAGAATAATCACCCGTTGATACGGTGTCCACATGTCTCTCAAGTACGCCGTTCTGGCGGCCCTCCTGGAGGGCGAGGCCTCGGGGTACGAGCTGTCCAAGGTGTTCGACGTCTCGCTGGCCAACTTCTGGGCCTCGACCCCGCAGCAGCTCTACCGGGAACTGGAGCGCCTCGCGCAGGACGGACTGATCGAGGCCAGAGTGGTGCGCCAGGAACGGCGGCCCGACAAGCGCATGTTCACGCTGACCGAAGCCGGCCGGCAGGACCTGGGCACGTTCGCCGCCACGCCGCCCCGCCGGCCCACCACCATCCGCGACGAACTCCTCATCAAAATCCAGGCCATGGACGGCGTGGACCCAGGTGCGACGCGTGCGCTGGTCGAGGAGCGCGAGGCGTGGGCCCGCGGCAAGCTCGCCCGCTACCGGCGCGTGCGCGAGCGCCTCCTGGCCGGCCGCAGCGAGGAGGAGTACCTCAGGGAGGCCGACCGCGTCGGCCCGTACCTCACCCTGATGGGAGGCATCGGCTTCGAGGAGGAGAACATCCGCTGGTGCGAGCGCGTACTGGCCGTACTGAAGCGGCGGGGTCCCCTGGAGGGGGCTTCTGACACTTCTCCGCGGCGTCGCCCCCTAGGCTGAGCCGATGTTCAGCCCCGAAGGCCCCAGTGTGCGCGAGCTCGCCGTCCAGGCGCTGTCGTCCGTCGAGCGCGGCTACGACCTCCTCGCGCCGAAGTTCGACCACACGCCGTTCCGGACACCCGACGCGATCCTCGACGCCGTGGGCTCGGCCCTGCGGTCGGCCGGGCCCTTCGACTCCGGACTCGACCTGTGCTGCGGTACGGGAGCGGGCGTCGGTGTGCTGGCAGGGGTGTGCCGGGAGAGGGTCACCGGCGTCGATTTCAGCGCGGGCATGCTCGACGTCGCACGCGAGCAGGCCGGGCCGACGGGCCCGCCGGTCTCCTGGGTCCGGGCCGACGCCCGCGCCCTGCCCTTCACGCCAGCCTTCGACCTGGTGGTGAGCTTCGGGGCTTTCGGGCACTTCCTGCCCCGCGAACTGCCCGGGCTGTTCGCGCAGGTCCGCTCCGTCCTGCGACCGGGCGGCTGTTTCGCCTTCCCGCTGGTCGCCCCGCCCCGCCCGGGCTCGCTCGGCTACTGGGCGCTGCTCGGCTTCGACGCCGTGATGCGGGTGCGCAACGCTCTCTGGCGGCCTCCGTTCGTCATGTACTACCGCGCGTTCCGCCTCGGGGACGTACGGCGCGAACTCACCGAGGCCGGCTTCCGGGTGGAGCTCCACGCGCTCCCGGAGTTCGGGCGGCGGCCGGACGGCAGTCCCCGGGTCCGGCTCGTCATGGCCCGGCTGCCGGACCGGCCCCGGCGTCCGCTGTAGACCCTCGTCAGCCGCGCAGGAAGTTCAGCAGATCGTCGTTGAAGGCCTTCTCGAAGTCACCGACCAGGCCGTGCGGCGCGCCCGGATACACCTTCAGCGTGGCGTCCTTGACGAGCTGGGAGGTCCGGTGGGCCGAGGCGGCGATGGGCACGATCTGGTCGTCGTCCCCGTGCGCGACGAGCGTCGGCACGTCGATGCGCCCGAGGTCCTCGGTGAAGTCGGTCTCCGAGAACTGCGCGACGCAGTCGTAGGCGCCCTTCAGCCCGGCCTGCATGCTCCACATCCAGAACGCCCGCCGCACGCCCTCCGACACGGCGGCGCCGGGCCGGTTGAAGCCGTAGAAGCTCTCGCTCAGCTCCCGGTAGAACTGCGAGCGGTCCGCCGCGACGCCGGCCCGGATCCCGTCGAAGGCCTCCCTCGGTGTGCCCTCCGGATTGGCCTCCGTCCGCAGCATCAGCGGCGGCACCGCACCCAGCAGCACGACCTTGGCGACCCGCGCGGTCCCGTGCCGTCCGATGTAACGGGCCACCTCGCCGCCGCCGGTCGAATGGCCCACCAGGACCGCGTCGTGGAGGTCCAGCGCCTCGATCAGCTCGGCCAGGTCGTCGGCGTACCGGTCCATGTGGTTGCCCTGCCAGGGCTGGCCCGAGCGGCCGTGCCCGCGGCGGTCGTGCGCGATCGCCCGGAACCCGTGCTCGGCGACCAGCCGGGCCTGCCCGTCCCACGCGTCCGCGTTGAGGGGCCAGCCATGGCTGAACACCACGGGCTGCCCCTCGCCCCAGTCCTTGTAGTACAGCTCGGTTCCGTCGGAGGTCGTGAAGGTGGTCATGGGGGATCCTCTCGGGAGTCGCCTGGGGAAGCCGTGCCGTCTTCGATGATCTCCGTCATCTCCGGGAACCGGCGGCGGCAGTCCGCCGAACGGGTGGCCGGTGGCTGCCCGTCGCGGCCTGCACTGCCCGGCCCGGCAGCGTGAACTCGTATACCAGTGCGTCGCGTTGAGCGTCCACCACGAGATCGGTGATCTCCAGCGGGCGCGCGTACTGGTCGTGCACCCGCCGGGTGACCCGTACCGACGGGGTGCTCGCGAGAGGCGTGATGGCATCCCGGTGGTGCAGGGTCAGACCGGCCCGGCGCATCCAGTCGTAGGTCCGCCGCAGCTGGGCGGCGGCGGTGCCGTCGGCGCGGTCGCGGTAGCGGGCCAGTTCCTCCACCTCCGCGAGCGCCACGGCGGAGAACGAGGTCACGGCGGTCCGCAGGCCCTGCCCGTCGGCGGTCGCGTACCGGTAGCGGTGGACCAAGGTCGGGCGGCCGGGGGCCAGCTCCAGGGCCTCGGCGTGGTCCGCCGGGGGCGCCTCCCAGGTGACCGTGGCGTGGGTGACGCCGCCCGGGGCCGCCGCCCGGGCCCCGACCGGGAAGGTGAGCGACGCCGGGGTCTCGACCGGCAGACCGGGCAGGGTGGCGTGGCTGCCGCGCCGGTCGGTGGTGACGAGCCCGTCGCGGCGCAGCAGCTCCAGGGCCTGTCGTACGGTCTCCCGGCTGACCCCGTAGTGGTCGGCCAAGCACCGTTCCCCGGGCAGCCGTTCACCGGGCGGGACGGTGCCGTCGCGCAGTTCGCCGAGCAACTCCGTCGCGATCCGCCGGTACAGCGGTTCTCCCTCGGCCGGCGGGTGGTCGTGCGGGGTGGTGCGGGTCATGCCGCCCCTCCTGTTGGTGACGTGCGGTAGCCGTGCGGGCTCGGTGCGCCACCAGATCTAGCATTGGTCTAAACCAGCTGGGAAGGGCGGCCGGGCGGTTCGGCCGAAACCGGTCCGCCCGCGCCCGCCTTCACAGCGCCTCGTACAGGGCGTCGACCAGGGCCGTCTTCCGGGGGTCGTTGGCGATACGGGGGCCCCATCCGGTTCATCACGTAGCCCAGGGACACCCCCGCCTCGGGGTCGGCGAGCCCGCAGGAGCCGCCGAAGCCGTCGTGTCCGAAAGCGCGCGGGTTGGGGCCGTACGAGTTGTCCGGCCCGCTGAGCCAGAGCCCGAGCCCGACTTCCGTCTCGTGCTCGAACCCGGCGCCGAGCACCAGGTCCCGGCAGCTGCCCTGTCCCTCGCGTACCCGCTCGGCCGCCTCGGGGGACAGGATGCGACGCCCCCCGAAGGAACCGCGTCCCGCGAAGACGCCGTACAGCGCGGCGACCGCACGCGCGGTGCCGTGCCCGTTCGCCGCGGGGATCTCGGCGGCCCGCCACCCGGGGGTGTCGGCCTCCGCGGCGGACACTGCCGGATTGGTCAGTGCGGCGATCGCAGCGGGCGTCAACTGGGCGAACACCGCCGCTTGTTCACCGCCCGCCGTGACGACCGGCGGGATGAGCTCGGCCACCCGGCCCGCGTCCTGCTCCGGCAGGCCGATACGGAAGTCGATGCCGAGCGGGCCGGTCACCTCGCGCTCCAGGAAGGCCCCCGGTCGCAGCCCCGACACCCGCCGTACGACCTCGCCGACCAGATGGCCGTAGGTCAGCGCGTGATAGCCGGACCGGGTGCCCGGTTCCCACCAGGGCTCGGTCGCCGCGAGCCGCTGCGTGGTGAGCTCCCAGTCGCAGAGCTGCTCCAGCGAGTGCGGCTCACGCAGACCGGCCAGACCGGCGCGGTGCGACAGCAGATGCCGGACGAGGACCTTCTCCTTGCCCGCTGCGGCGAACTCGGGCCAGTACAGGGCCACCGGCGCGTCCAGGTCGAGCAGACCGCGATCGGCGAGGATGTGCGCACACAGCGCCACCGGCCCCTTGGAGGTGGACCACACGTTGACCAGGGTGTCCCGCTCCCACGGCCGGGAGCGCGCCGCGTCGGCCCAGCCGCCCCACAGATCCACCACGGTCCGGCCGCCGACGGTGACGGCCACCGCGGCGCCCAGTTCGCCGCGCTCCCGGAAGTTCTCCTCGAACGCACTGCGCACCGCCGTGAACGCCGTGTCGCAGTGACCCTGCACCTGTGACCCGATCTCGGACATGAACCCCTCCGCCGACCGCCCCGGACCCGGACCGCCGCGTCGCGGCCCGGGCGCGATGAACGTACCGACTGGTCGGACCGAGCGGAAGCCCGGCGGGGGTGAACGGCCGGATCAGATGTACGACCGCATCCAGCGCAGCTTGGCCGCCTGCTGGAAGGGCCCGCCGCCCTCGTGGTCGTTGAAGTCGTAGACCTCGATCGCCTTGTCCTCGTGGCCCCAGGCGTTGAAGGCCGCGAAGACGGTCGAGGGCGGGCAGGTCTGGTCCTCCAGGGCGGCCGAGAAGAGCGCCGGTGCCCTGCCGCGGGCGGCGAAATGCACGCCGTCGAAGTAGGACACCGTGCGCAGGGCGTCCTCCGTGCGGCCACGGTGGGTCTTGAGGTAGAGGCCGATCTCCCGGTACGGGTGCCGGTCCGTGATCGTCGCCGCGCGCGGGAAGTCGCACAGGAACGGCACGTCCGGCGCGATGCCCGCCAGGTCCGGGACCAGGCCGCCGACCGCGATCGTGATGCCGCCGCCCTGGCTGGAACCGACGGCCACCGTGCGCGCCGGGTCGGTGAGGGGGTGGGAGCGGGCCGCCTCCACGGCACGCACCGCGTCCGTGTAGACCCGGCGGTAGTAGTAGTTCTCCGGGGCGTCGATGCCGCGCGTCATGAAGCCGGGGTAAGCGGGCGCCCCGCCCACCGGGTCCGCCGTACCGCCGCCCCCGCCCCAGGCGCTGCCCTGCCCGCGGGTGTCCATCACGAAGTGCGCCCGGCCCGAGGACGCCCACAGCAGGTGCTCGTGCGGGAGCCCGCGCCCGCCGCCGTAACCGATGAACTCCACCACGAGCGGCAGCGGGCCGTCCGCGCCGGCCGGGAGCGTCAGCCAGCCCTTGACCGGGTGACCGCCGAAGCCCGCGAACGTCACGTCGAACACCTGCACCGTGGTCAGGCCCGTGTCGACCGGTTCGAAGCGGGCGTCCAGGTCGTGCAGACGTGCCTCCTGGAGGGTCTTGGACCAGAAGGCGTCGAAGTCCTCGGGCTCGGTGGCCGCGCTGCGGTACTCGCGGAGCTCGTCGAGCGGAAGGTCGAACAGGGCCATGCAGGACCGCCTTGAGTGAGAAGCAGCTACAGGGGCAGTGCGGATGATCACACTACGTGCGTGGTCGCGGCACTGGCCAGGCGTTTGTTCGGATCTCCCGAAGCCCCGCGCCTTCACGCGTTGCGATGCGTCCACTCCGGTTCGACACGGGCCCACGCCCGGTCCCACTCCGCCATCCGGCGACGCAGCGCCACCCGGCGCACGAGGAAGTGACCGAAGAGCACCACGGCCACCACACCGCCCGTGGCGCACGCGCCCATGGTGAGGGTGTGCTGCCAGACCGCCGTGTCGTCCACCGGCGGCAGCACACTGCGTCCCTGGCCGTCGAACCAGACGTCCACCCTCTCGCCGCGCCGGGCGTCCGCCGGGACCCGGGCCGACGCGGTGCGGGTTGCTCCGCCCGGCTCCGTCCAGCGCACGGTGGCCCGGTACGCGCGCTGCCCGCCGGCCCGCACCGACGAAAGCGAGTCGTTCCCGTCGACCACCTCGGCCCGGACCCGATGCCGCTCGGCCCGCTGCTCCACCGACAGCGACCGCGCCTCGCCATGGGCCCACCGGGCGGCGGCCGCCCCGGCCAGCGGCGCGCCCACGAGGACGAGGACGGCGACCACCAGCACCGTCCACGCTTCGACGACATCCGACCGGCGCCGCAGCGGACTGCGCCGTTGGCGCCACACGTGCATCGGGGTGCGCATGTCCACCTCCTCGCCGTCACCGCAGGGACGGCCGGACCGGCCGTACGGTGCGCCGCCGCTCCCGCGCCTCACGTCACGCATGCGCGTGCGCTCACGCGGGGGGTACCCCCTCCGGCACCCATCGATCGCACCACGGCCGTACCGGCAGCAGGAGCGGCCTGCCGCAACCCTCCGGGCTGGGTGCCCGGCGCGAGCGGGGCGAAACACCCGGCTCAGCCGAAGCGCTCGATGCGGATCCGGTCCACCGGCTGACCTGCCGTCACCAGCAGGCGCGAGGCGTGCTCGGCGAACGAGTTGGAGCCGCACACATAGGCCTCCCACCCACCGGGAGGCTGGTCGGCCAGGAGCGGCGCCACATGTGCGGCCGCCATACGTCCGACCGCCACACCCGCCGGCGCGCTCCGGGTGAAAACGGCGGTGGTCTCCGCACCCAACTCCCGGGCGTAGACGAGCTCCTCGGGGCTGCGCGCGGACACCACCAGCCGCAGCGGCACGGTCAGGTTCCGTGCCCGGTGGTGCCGGATCATCGACATCAGCGGGACGACGCCGGAGCCTGCGCCGACGAGCAGCGCGGGCCGGTCGCCCGGCCAGGCGAAGAAGCCGCTCACCGGGCCCCGCACCTCGACCCGGTCGCCGGGCCGGGCGACGGTGTGGAACCAGCCCGACACCTCGCCGCCCTCGACGTGATCCAGGGTCAGCTCGACCTGCCCGGAGTGGTCCGGCGCGGACGCGATCGAGTAGTGCCGCTGGGCGGTGTAGCCGTCCTCGGCGGTCAGCCGCACCATCAGGTGCTGGCCGGGCAGATGCCCGGGCCAGCCCGGCACGGTGAGCCGGAAGGTGGACACGCGCGGGGTCTCGCGGCGGATCTCGGTGAGGGTGGCGGTCTGCCACTCGGACGCGGCCTGCTCGTTCACGGCGATGCGCCCGGGCACGGCGAACCGGCTGGGCGGCACGAACGTCTCAGTCACCGGAGTACCTCTGCTCCTCCCAGGGGTTGCCCCGCTCGTGATAGCCGTTGCGCTCCCAGAAGCCCGGCTCGTCGTGGTCGAGGATCCGAAGACCCGCGATCCACTTGGCGCTCTTCCAGAAGTACAGGTGCGGCACCAGCAGTCGCGCCGGGCCGCCGTGCTCGGGGGCGAGCGGCTGTCCGTCGTACTCCCAGGCGATCCAGGCGCGCCCGCCGGTCAGGTCGGCGAGCGGGAGGTTGGCGGTGTAGCCGGTGTGCGAGTAGGCGACGGCATGGGTGGCCGACTCATGGGGCCGGACCACATCCAGGAACGCGTCCAGGGACACGCCCGCGAACCGCACCCCGAACTTCGACCAGCTCGTCACGCAGTGGATGGCACCCTCGTACGCCGACGGCGGCAGCCGGTGCGCCGCCTCCCAGTCCCAGGTGCGGGGCTCGGCCACCAGCCCGTCGACGCGGAAGGTCCAGTCGGCGGCCGCCAGCTCGGGAGTGACCTCGGCCGACAGGACGGGCCAGTCGTCGCCGGCGTCGTACTGGCCGGGCGGCAGGCCGGGGTCGGCGACGCGTGGGCGTCCGGTGAAGCCTCGGGTGATGTGCATGCGGTGGTGCCTCCGGGCCGGTCCGGCGGCGCCCCGCCGGACCCGGTGTGCTCAGTCTTTGCGTACTCAACCGTACGTGCCGGGTGTCCTAGTCCTGCCGACCGGGACCGGGCGACGCGTTGTAACGCACGAGGTAGTCCGCGAACTGGCTCAGGTCCTCCGCGGGCCAGTCGGCCAGACGCTCCCGGAAGGCCGCGCGGCGGCTCTCGGTGACCTGGGCCAGGATGTGCCGCCCGGCCTCGGTCAGGTGCAGCACCTGGACGCGCTGGTCCGCCGCGTCGGGGCGGCGCTCGATGAGTCCGGCGCGCTCCAGCCCCGCCACCTGGCGGCTCACGGTGGACTTGTCCAGCGCGTAGTGGACGGCCAGGTCGGTGGCCCGGCACCCGCCGCTCTCCTCCAGATGCCCGAGCAGCGTGTACGACACCAGCGACAGCTCGGGGTGCATCCGGCCCGCCGCGGCCCTGGCGCGGCGGGCGAAGGCCGTCATCTCCCGCTGGATGGTCTCCACGGCGTCTGCGCTGTGCACGGGCCCTCCCTCACCACGGTGCTCTCGGCTCCTTCCATGGTTGCACAACCCAACCACCTGGCCGGGTGCCGTCACGAGGGCCGCACGGGGCGGTGGGCCCGTCGGGTAGGGTTGCCGTCCGGCCGGTCAGGACCCGGCCGTCGCAAGCCCAGGAGGTGAGACCCATTACCGCTGTGTCAGCTCGGGTGCTCTCCTGCCGATGTCGCGCGGATCGCCGGTCGTAGGCGATCGCCGGAGCGCCCTTCGGTTCCCGAAAGGCTCTGGGCTTCCATGCCGTCTGTGTCCGCTGTCCCCCCTTCCGCACCGTCCTCCCGTGACCGCGTCGTCCTCGCCCTGCGCGCCGCGGGCTGTGTCTTCGCCGAGGACGAGGCCGAGTTGATCCTCTCCGCCGCCCGCACCCCGGCCGAGGCCGCCGCCATGCTCGAGCGCCGCGTCGCGGGCCTGCCGCTCGAACTCGTCGTCGGCTGGGCCGAGTTCCGGGGCCTGCGCATCGCCGTCGCCCCGGGAGTCTTCGTGCCGCGCCGACGCACCGAGTTCCTGGTGGAGCAGGCCTTGGAGCGGGCGTCCGGTGCCGCCGTCGTCGTGGACCTGTGCTGCGGCTCGGGCGCCGTGGGAGCGGCGCTGGCCGCCGCGCTCGGCCCCGTCGAACTGCACGCCGCCGACATCGACCCGGCCGCCGTGCGATGCGCCCGCGGCAACATCGCCGCCGCCGGCGGTCATGTCCACGAGGGCGACCTGTTCGAGGCGCTGCCCCTCGCGCTGCGGGGCCGCGTCGGCATCCTCGCGGCCAACGTGCCGTACGTGCCGAGCGACGAGATCGGGCTGCTGCCGCAGGAGGCCCGGGACCACGAGCCGCTGGTCGCCCTCGACGGCGGCACGGACGGCCTCGACGTCCTGCGCCGGGTCGCGGCGGAGGCGCCCCGCTGGCTCGCCCCCGGCGGCTGCGTCCTGGTGGAGACGAGCCGGCACCAGGCACCGGCCGCCGTCGAGGCCTTCGAGCGCAACGGCCTCACGACCCACCTGGCCGTGTCGGAGGAGCTGTACGCCCACGTGGTGATCGGCGTCGGACCGTAGGGCCTCTCAGTCCGGTGCGGTCGCCCGTGCGATGAGCAGGGCCACGTCGTCGAAGTTGTCCGGCTCGTGCAGCGTGCGCAGCAGCAGGTCGCAGACGTCCTCCAGCGGCAGGTCGGGCCCGTCGAGCAGGGACAGCAGTGTCTCGAGCCGTTCGTCGATCGGGTCGCGCCGGGTCTCGACGAGACCGTCGGTGTAGAACACCAGCCGGTCCCCGGGCCCCAGTTCGACGGTGGTCGTGGAGAAGGCGACACCGCCCACCCCGAGCGGCACCCCGGTCGGCAGACCGAGCAGCTCCGGCGGCCGCCCGGCCCGGACCCGCACCGGCGGCAGGTGCCCGGCGTTGGCGATCCGGCATTGCCGCAGATGCGGGTCGTGGACGGCGTAGACACAGGTGGCGATGGCCTGTTCGAGACCCGCGGTGATCTTGTCCAGGTGCTCCAGGAGCACGTTCGGATCGAGGCCGAGCGAGGTGAGGGTGTGGGTCGCCGTGCGCAGCCGCCCCATCGCCGCCGCCGCGGGGATGCCGCTGCCCATGACATCGCCCACGACGAGCGCCGTCCGGCCGCCGTCCAGCGGGATGACGTCGAACCAGTCGCCCCCCACTTCGCTCGTGGCCCCGGCCGGCTGGTAGCGGGATGCGACCTCCAGCCCGCCCGTGACCGGCGGATGGCTGGGCAGCAGACTGCGCTGCAGGGTGAGAGCGGTCTCGCGGGCGCCCTGGTACCAGCGGGCGTTGTCGATCTGCACGGCGGCCCGGGCGGCCAGCTCGCGCGCCAGCAGCAGGTCGTCCTCGCTGAACGGCAGCGGATTGCGGGTGCGCTTGAGGTCCAGGGCCCCCAGCACCTCGCCGCGCGCGATCAGCGGTACCGCCAGATACGAGTGCACCCCGGCCCGGCCCAGCAGCTCGGCCGCCTCCGGGGAACGGGCGATGTGCACCAGGTCCTCGTCCTTGACCTCCGGCAGCATCACCGGGCTCGCCGTGCGCACGCAGCGGGTGACGAGCCGGTCCGGCGCGTACCGGGCGACCTGCCCGGGAGTGTCGGCCGCCTCCAGCGCCTCCGCGGAGTCGTACCCCTGGACCGCCAGCGCGCGGATCACGGCCGACTCGGCGGGGCCCAGGCTGGTGCGCCGCCCCTGCACCACCGCGTCCAGCAGGTCGACGGCCGCGATGTCGGCGAGTTCCGGCACGGCCACGTCGGCCAGCTCGCGGGCCGTGCGGTCCAGGTCCAGCGTGGTGCCGATCCGTCCTGAGGCGTCGGCGATCAGGGCCAGGCGCCGGCGCGCCGCCTCGGCCTCGATGCCCGCCCGGTACTGCTCGGTGACGTCGACGATCGAGACGGCCACGCCCAGCACGGTCCCGAAGGCGTTCTCCAGCCGGTACAGCGAGACCGACCAGGCGTGGTCCTGGTGCGGATCGGCCGGGGTGCGGCCGATCGTGGACTGGTCGACGACCGGCGTGCCCGTCTCCAGCACCCGGCGCGTGGCGGTCTCCAGGGCGTCCACGTCCATCCGGGGCACCACCTCGCGGGGGGTGCGGCCCAGGTGCTCCGCGGCCGGTACGCCGTTGATCTCCTCCAGCGCCTTGTTCACCGAGACGTACCGCAGCTCGGTGTCCAGCACGGCCAGCCCGATCGGGGACTGCGCGATCATCCGAGTCGACAGCGCCACCTCGCGCTCCAGGCGGCGCACGGTCCTCTGGTCGGCGCACAGCCCCAGCGCGTAGACGTCGCCCTGATCGTCGAGCAGCCGCATGTTGCGGAACTCCACGAGCCGGGTGCCGCCGTCCTTGCGGCGGATCGGGAAGGCTCCCGCCCAGCTCTGACCGGTGCCCATGACGTCGGCGAACAACTTGACCACGAGGTCGACGTGCTCTTCGTGGACCATGATCCGGGCGGCGTACTGTCCGAGCGCCTCCTGGGCGTCGTACCCGAACAGCTCCTCCGCCTGCGGGCTCCACAGCACGATGCGGCCCTCGGCGTCCAGGACCACCGAGGCCACGCGCAGCACGTCCAGCAGCCCGCTCGGGCGCGCCGATTCGCGCACCGGACCGTCGCCTGCGGATTCGGGAGACCCGGCTGCACTCATCCCACGCCCCGCCTTCGCCGTCCTCGCGGCACGCCGTCGTGTGCCGACACCCCATGTTCTACCGCGCGGAGCCGTCCCTCGAAGGCCCCTTCCGTCACCTTCCACCATCTCCCGACACGGCGCCGACCGCCCCGCAAAACCGTCACCGGGAGAACGGCACCGCCGGTAGTGCTCGCCGGAAGGTGGTGCTTTGCTGGGGTAGGGGCGGATACGGCAGCCGGTGGCCTCGAGAGGAGCGATCCCGATGGCGATGAACCACGAGCGACCGCACCCCCACTCCGTCTCGGTGGAGATCAGCGGGTGCAGCAAGCACGACGCCCGGATCGTGTTCGACGCACTGTGCTCCTGCTTCGAGTCCGACCGGTGTGCCGACGACGTGCCCGAGGAACTGCACGAGACCCGCCCGACCGTGTGGCTCGGCACCTTCGACGTCGCCGACGAGCACGAAGGCTCGCGGCCGGTTCACCTGTCGTCCTCCGTCGAGGCCGACCTGCACGGCGGCTACTGGGCGGTCGAACGCTTCCGTACGACCCTGGACTCGCTGTTCGACGTGCACGATCTCAGCACGGTCTCCGGCGACCAGGAGAAGGAACTGCACGTGCGTCTGCGGAGCCGCTGACCGGCTCCGGCCTCCTCACCTCCGCGGGCAGTACGGCAGCCCGTGGCCGGAGGGCCTCGTCCAGGTCCGCCGGCACGGTCCGTGGTCGTCCAGCCATGCCCGGCTCGGGCGGCGGATCAGCTCGCCCGCGAGGTCCACCACGGCGGACAGCGGCCCAAGGTCCCTGGCATGGCCCTACTGTGCCCTCCATCACCTTATGCAACTAGTTGCATAAACCGTCGGTAGTCCTCTACAACTACAGGCACGACACCGCGCACGGAGGGCCCGATGAGCCGTTACCCGCACCTGCTGACCCCCCTCGACCTGGGCTTCACGGCCCTGCCCAACCGGGTCCTCATGGGCTCCATGCACGTCGGCCTGGAGGAGGCCGAGGGCGGCTTCGCGCGCATGGCCGCCTTCTACGCCGCCCGCGCCCGCGGGGGAGTGGGCCTGATCGTCACCGGCGGCATCGCCCCCAACGACGAGGGACGGCCCTACGAGGGCGGCGCCAAGCTCACCACCGAGGCGGAGGCCGAGCAGCACCGGGTCATCACGGACGCCGTGCACCGCGAGGGCGGGCGGATCGCGATGCAGATCCTGCACTTCGGCCGGTACGCCTACCACCAGGACCTCGTCGCGCCGAGCCCGGTCCAGGCGCCGATCAGCCCCTTCCCGCCCCGCGAGCTGACCGACGCCGACATCGAGCGGACGATCGACGACTACGCCCGCGCCGCCCGCCTCGCCCGGCAGGCCGGCTACGACGGCGTCGAGATCATGGGCTCCGAGGGCTACCTCATCAACGAGTTCATCGCGCAGCAGACCAACCACCGCACCGACGGATGGGGCGGCTCGTACGAGAACCGCATGCGCTTCCCGCTGGAGATCGTGCGCCGGGTGCGCGAGGCGGTCGGCGAGGACTTCATCGTCATCTACCGGCTGTCGATGCTCGACCTGGTCCCGGGCGGCTCGACGCTCGACGAGGTCATCACCCTCGCCAAGGCCGTCGAGGCCGCCGGGGCGACGATCATCAACACCGGCATCGGATGGCACGAGGCCCGCATCCCCACCATCGCGACCTCCGTGCCGCGCGGCGCGTACACCTGGGTGACCAAGCGGCTCATGGGCGAGGTGTCCGTCCCGCTCGTCACCACCAACCGCATCAACACCCCCGAACTCGCCGAGGAACTGCTCGCCGAGGGTGCCGCCGACATGGTGTCGATGGCCCGCCCGATGCTCGCCGACCCCGACTTCGTCACCAAGGCCGCCGCCGGCCGCCCCGAGGCGATCAACACCTGCATCGGCTGCAACCAGGCCTGCCTCGACCACACCTTCAGCGGCCTGATCACCTCCTGCCTGGTCAACCCGCGCGCCTGCCACGAGACCGAGCTGGTGCTCTCCCCGACCCGGCTGCGCAAGCGCGTCGCGGTCGTCGGCGCCGGCCCGGCCGGTCTCGCCTGCGCGGTCTCCGCCGCCGAGCGCGGGCACGACGTGACGCTGTTCGACGCGGCGAGCGAGATCGGCGGCCAGCTCAACGTCGCCCGCAAGGTCCCGGGCAAGCAGGAGTTCGACGAGACGCTCCGCTACTTCCGCACCCAGCTCGACTGGCACGGCGTCGACATCCGGCTGAACACCCCCGTCACGGTCGCGGACGTCGACGGCTACGACGAGGTCGTCGTCGCCACCGGCGTCACTCCGCGCACCCCCGAGATCCCCGGAGTCGACCACCCGAGCGTCGTCGGCTACCTCGACGTCCTGCGCGACGGCGTCCCCGTCGGCGACCGGGTCGCGATCCTCGGCGCGGGCGGCATCGGCTTCGACGTCGCCGAGTTCCTCACCGACGGCGGCGACAAGGCCCACGAGGACCCGGCGACGTACTTCCGCCAGTGGGGCGTCGACATGGACTACAGGGGCCCCGGAGGCCTCGCCGCCCCCGAGCGGCCCGCCCCGCCGCGCACCGTCCACCTGCTCCAGCGCAAGACCTCCAAGGTCGGCGCCGGCCTCGGCAAGACCACCGGCTGGATCCACCGCACCGAGCTCAAGCACCGCGGCGTCACCATGGTCCCGGGCGTGCGGTACGACCGGATCGACGACGCCGGACTGCACATCACCGTCGGCGAGGAGAGCACGGTCCTTCAGGTCGACACGATCGTGCTGTGCACGGGCCAGGAGCCGCGCCGCGGCCTGTACGAGGAGCTGCTCGCCGCCGGGCGCAGCACGCACCTCATCGGCGGTGCCGACGTGGCCGCCGAGCTGGACGCCAAGCGCGCCATCAAGCAGGGCACGGAGCTGGCAGCCGCCCTGTAGTGCGGATACGCGTCCCTAGGATGAGGCCATGTCACTCCCGCACGCGATCCTGACCGCCCTGCTCGAGAAGCCGTCGTCGGGCCTGGAGCTGACCCGCCGCTTCGACCGGTCGATCGGCTACTTCTGGTCGGCGACGCACCAGCAGATCTATCGCGAGCTCGGGAAACTGGAGGCCGACGGCCTCATCAGGGCCCTGCCGTCCGAGCAGCCGGCCCGCGGGCAGAAGAAGAGCTACGAGGTCCTGTCCGCGGGCCGCGCCGAACTGGCCCGCTGGACCTCCGCCTCCCAGGACCCCAAGCCGCACCGCGACGCGCTGTTGCTGCGGCTGAGGGCGGCGGCCGTGGTGGGCACGGCGGGCCTGGAGGCCGATCTGCGGCGCCATCTGGAGCTGCACGAGCGGCAGCTGACGGAGTACGAGGAGATCGAGCAGCGCGACTTCCCGCCCGGCCGGGGCGGCACCGAGGACCGGCTGCGGCATCTCGTGCTGCGGGCCGGCATCGACCTGGAGACCTTCTGGACCCAGTGGCTCAGGCGCGCCCTGGCGGACGTCGCCGAACTCCCGGACGGCGAACCCGCTGATCATGCTCGACCCCAAACCGGGCAGGCCACCGGCCAAACCCGCTCCGCCGACCTCACCTGACGGCCCCGCCGGACGCGCGAGCGCCCCGGACACGACATGACGGCGGCCCGCCCGCCCGGAGCGCTTCGGGGGAGCGGGCCGCCGTCCGCACCGGGTCAGAGCCGGTACGGCTTGTTGCGCCGGCGCAGGTACCAGGCCGTCCCGATGAGGCCGGCCCCGACCAGCGTGCCGCCCGCCACCAGCGTGACGGTCCCGTAGTCCTTCGTGCCGCCGCCGGCCCCGCCCATCACCCCGCGGGACGGCGAGACCGAGGGAGACGCGGACCGCGTGGGGGAGGGGGCGATGGAGACCACGACGGACTGCGTGCCCGCGGTCGTGCCGTCCGAGCAGACGACGATGACCGTGTACGTGCCCGGGGAGACGTTCGACCAGGCCGCCGACTGACTCGTGGACGTCCCCGACAGCGTGACCTGGCGGCCCTGGGCGAAGCTGCCCTGACTGCTGGTGAGGAGCGAGGCCGTGCCCCAGCTGCCGGTGATCTGGGTGCACGAGCTGGTCGTGACCGACACCGTCGACCCCGTGGTGCTCACGGAGATACCCGGGCCCGCGACGGCGGGCACCGCGGCCAGGGCGAGGGGCAGCGCGGCGACTGCCACGGTCAGGCCGGAGCGGAGAACTGACGATGAGTTGCGCATGTGGACTGCCCTCCGGCGGCACGGTCGGCGGTACATCCCTTGCGCCGCCGAGGGTCGGGGTACGCCCGTGCTGCCTCGGGGCCAGCCAAAGCGCCCCCGGCCACGGCCGCACTCCGAGAGCCCCCGTGCAGGTGACGTGTTCCTCCTCCCGGCCGATGCCGCGGAGTGCGTCAGGGCCCCGTCGTCACCACGCGCTCCGCCGAGAGACCTCCCCACGTGCCGTCCGGCAGCATCGCCCTGATGCGGACCCGGTGGGTGACACCCGCTCTCCGCCCCACGTAGAAGCTGTACGTGGCCCGGTCCCGCGGGGCGCTGCCGCCGAACACGAGGGACGTGGCGGACCGGCCGTCGAGCTGGATCCGGTACTCGGTGACCTCACCGTCCACGCGGGGCGGCACCCAGCTCAGGTCCAGGTGGTACGCCCCGTCCGCACGGTGGCTCGTCACCCGGAAGCCGGTGGGGGCGGTGGCCCGCCCGTCGTCGGTGCCCGGGGTGGTGAGGCGGACGGTGGGTGTGGCGGGGGAGACGTTGCCGGCCGCGTCCCGGGCCCGGACGCTGAACGCGTAGCGCGTGCCCGGCCGCAGCCCCGTGAGCACGGTGGCCGTCCGGCCTCCGCCCACACTGTGGATCTTCGTGCCTCCCTGGTGGATGTCGTACGACACCACACCCCGGTCGTCCGTCGAGGCGGACCAGGACAGCTGGACCGCCCGGCTTCCCACCGCCCGGCCGTGGGGCGCCGACGGGCGGGTCGGCGCGGAGCGGTCGTCCGCCACGGCCGCGGGCGTCCTCGCCCGCACCCGGCGGCTGGGCGGCCCGAGCCGCCCATCGACGCCCCGCGCCCGTACGGAGAAGAGGTACAGCGTGGAGGGCCGGAGTCTGGTGACATCCACCATGTGCTGCGAACCCGGCACTTCCTTGACCTTGGTGGTGCCGCGATACACCTCGTAGACAGCGGCCCGGTCGGTCGTGTTCCACATGACGTGCACGCTCGTCGCGCTGCCCGGCGCGGCGGTGACACCCGTGGGTGCACCGGGCACAAGGCCGCCGTCCCCCTCCCGCGCCCCGGCCGGGCCGCAGGAGACGACCAGCGCGAGGGTTCCGCAGAGCGCCAGGTGTCGGAGAAGGGGTGAGGGGGTGGAACGTCCTCGCACGACACTGCCTCCGTGGGGTGGTCGGCCGGCCGGTGGACGGTAATGGTCCGGACCAATATGACGCCGTTGGCGGGACCGCATCAAGAGGGCATCCGGCCGAACAGGGATGTTCCGGCCGGGAGGGGGCTCACACCGGCCGTGCGTGACACCCGGGAGCCTTACGCATGCTGAAGGCCTCACGGTCGAACTCCGGTCCAGCAAGAAGGAGTTCGGCCCTGTCGCGCGGACCGCCGTCGTCGCAGAACCCGTGCCGGACCGGGTGGCCGGGCGGCCGGAGTCTTACGCGGGCTCAGGCTCCCGGCCCCTCTCGGGGGTTGAGGACATGCGCCGTCCGGCTCCTCAGCGGTGGCCGGGTGATCATCGCGGGGAACAGATTGGGCTGAGTGCCCGTCAGGTCCCCCATGAGAGGCTCCCGTATCGTGCGTGTTCAGTCGCTCACCCTGGCCGCGGCCAGCGCCGCCCTGCTCGCCCCGACGACACCCCCCGCCGCCCACCCCCAGCCCACGGTATGGCGCGAGAGCACGGTGAGCGCCACCGACCTGCTCGCCGGGGTCCGCGACTGCACTCCCGTCTCCCGGGGCCGCTACCGCAGTGACTACGGCGCACCCGCGAACATCCCCGTCTGCGGCACCCGCGACGTCGTGTTCTGGAAGGCCGACATGGACATCGACTGCGACGGCCGGCCCGGACCCCGCTGCAATGTCCGCACCGACCCGTACTTCGCCGCGAGCACGGCCTACCCCCAGTCGGACGGCCGCCCGTTGAGCGCCGAACGCCTGCCCTTCATCGTCGTACCCGCGCCGAGCCGCCGCTGGGACTACCGGGACCACGGCATCGGCGGCGGTTCGGTGGTGGCCGTCGTGTACCGCGACCGCGTGCGGTACGCGGTCGTCGGCGACGCCGGCCCGCAGGGCATCATCGGAGAGGCGTCCTACGCGACCGCCAAGGCCCTCGGCATCCGCGCCCATCCGCACGGCGGCGGAGCACCTTCCGGCGTCACCTACATCGTCTTCAAGAACACCAAGGTGTCGCCCATCGAGGACCACGCCGCCGCCGTGACGGAGGGGGAGCGGGTGGCGAGGAGGTTCGCCACCGGAAGCCGTGTGGACGGGGACTGAGCGGCTGACGGCACCTCACCAGCACGCCTGCGGCCGGGCACACCGCCGCTCCGGCGTGCCCGGCCGCATCCGTCGCTCACACCTTCCGGTAGGTGTACGCCTCCGTGGCGGCCGCCTCCACCGCCGTCAGGTCCGCCCCGGTGGACGCCGTGACGACCGCGGCCACGGCTCCCTCCACGAAGGGGGCGTCCACCAGGCGGGTCCGCTCGGGGAGTTCGTCGCCCTCCGCCAGCAGTGCCTTCACCGTGAGCACCGCGCTGCCCAGATCGGTCAGGACGGCGACTCCGGCACCGCGATCGACGGACGCGGCCGCCGCGGCGATCAGTTCGGAGCTGGTGCCGAGCCCACCGCCCTCGGTACCGCCCGCCGGAGCGACGGGTACCGCCGGGCCGCCGCCCGCGAGCCCCTTCGCCAGCTCGGCGACCGACGCGGCCACCTCCGCGCTGTGCGACACCAGCACGATTCCCACCAGCTGCTCGTCACTCACCGGCGGCCTCCGCGAGTCCGGCGATCAGCAGCGCCGACGACGTGGCGCCCGGGTCCTGGTGGCCGATGCTGCGCTCGCCCACATAGCTCGCCCGGCCCTTGCGCGCCTGCAGGGGCGTCGTCGCCACCGCGCCCTCCTCCGCTGCGGTCCGGGCCGCGGCGAACGACTCGCCGAGCGCGTCCACCGCGGGCACCAGGGCGTCGATCATGGTCTTGTCGCCCGGGGCGGCGCCGCCGAGCGTCATGACCGCGTCCACCCCGGCCCGCAAGGCCTCGGCCAGCTGCTCCGCACTGACCTCTTCGGCATCGCCCAACGCCTTGCCGGTACGGCGCAGCAGCGTCCCGTACAGCGGCCCCGACGCGCCGCCCACCGTCGAGATCAGCTGGCGTCCGGCCAGGGTCAGAACCCCGCCGGGCGTGCCGGGGGCCTCCTTCTCCAGGACCGTCACGACGGCCGTGAACCCGCGCTGGAGGTTGCTGCCGTGGTCGGCGTCCCCGATGGGGGAGTCGAGGGCGGTGAGCCGTTCCGCCTCGCGGTCGACGGACGCGGCGGTCGCCGTCATCCAACGGCGGAAGAAGTCGGCGTCGAGCACTGGATCTCCTTGCCTGGTAGGTACGTGGTGATCCTCTACCCCCTGTGGGTCACACGCCCCAGCGCAGGCCCGGGGTCTTGACCGGCGCGTCGTACAGCCGCAGCAGCTCCTCGTCGACCTGGCACAGGGTGAGCGAGGCGCCCGCCATGTCCAGGGAGGTGACGTAGTTGCCCACGAGGACGCGGGCCACGGGGACGCCGCGCTGGGCGAGCACCCGGTGCACCTCGGCGTTGAAGCCGTACAGCTCCAGCAGCGGTGTCGCGCCCATGCCGTTGACCAGGACCAGCACCGGGTTGCGCGGCTGGAGGTCCTCCACCACCGCCTCGACGGCGGCCTCGGCGATCTCGCCGGAGGTCATCATGGCGCGCCGCTCCCGGCCGGGTTCGCCGTGGATGCCGATGCCCAACTCCAGCTCGCCGGGGGGCAGATCGAAGGTGGGGCTGCCCTTGGCCGGGGTGCTGCAGGCGCTCAGCGCGATCCCGAAGCTGCGGGAGCTCTCGTTCACCTGCCGGGCGATGGCCTCGACCCGCTCCAGAGGCATCCCCTCGGCTGCGGCGGCGCCCGCGATCTTCTCCACGAACAGGGTCGCGCCAGTACCGCGACGGCCCGCCGTGTACAGACTGTCCGTCACCGCCACGTCATCGTTGACCAGCACCTTCGCGACCTGGATGCCCTCGTCCTCGGCCATCTCGGCGGCCATGTCGAAGTTGAG
>NZ_JBEOXI010000097.1:0-28277 GCF_040296465.1 Streptomyces sp. NPDC002130 | reverse complement strand
GGCAGCGGGGTGGGGGCCAGGGCCCGGCCCGTCTCCTCGCAGGCCAGGGCCAGTTCGGTCACGGTGCAGCCGGCACCGCCGTAGGTCTCGGGGAGGGCCAGTGCGGGCAGGCCGAGTTGTCCGGCGAGCAGGGTCCACAGGGCGGGGTCGTGCCCGGCCGGGGTGTCGACGGCGGCCCGCAGCTCCTCCGGGCCGCACCGCTTGCCGAGCAGTTCGCGCAGGGTGCGGCGGATCTCTTCCTGTTCCTCGGTGAAGCGGGCGTCCATGGGGCAAACCCCTCTCCATATCTGACGGTGCGTCATATTAGGTCGATGGAACAGGGAAGCCCAGAGCCCTGCCGCGCCCGCCCTTATCTGATGTACCGTCAGATTTATGGTGGCCCGGAGGAAAGTGGCCGTCGTCGGCGTGGCCCTGTCGGACTGCGGCCGTGTGGACGACGCGACCCCATACGCCCTGCACGCCCAGGCGGCCCGGCGCGCCCTGGCCGACGCGGGCCTGGACCGGTCGCTGGTCGACGGCTTCGCCTCGGCCGGCCTCGGCACGCTGGCGCCCGTGGAGGTCGCCGAGTATCTGGGCCTGCGCCCCACCTGGGTCGACTCCACCTCCGTGGGCGGCTCCACCTGGGAGGTCATGGCCGCCCACGCGGCGGACGCGATCGCGGCCGGGCACGCCCGCGCGGTGCTGCTCGTCTACGGCTCGACGGCCCGCGCGGACGTCCGGGCCGGCCGCCGCACCGGCACCCTGTCCTTCGGCACGCGCGGCCCCGCGCAGTTCGAGGTGCCCTACGGCCACACCCTGATCGCCAAGTACGCCATGGCGGCCCGCCGGCACATGATCGAGTACGGCACGACGATCGAGCAGCTGGCGGAGGTGGCGGTGCAGGCCCGGGCCAACGCGGCCCTCAACCCGGAGGCGATGTTCCGCACCCCGATCACGGTCGAGGAGGTCCTGGCCGGGCCCATGATCGCCGATCCCTTCACCAAGCTGCACTGCTGCGTCCGTTCCGACGGCGGGGCGGCGGTGCTGCTGGTGGCGCGGGAGTGCGTACGGGACTGCCGTACGGCGCCGGTGTGGGTGCTGGGGAGCGGGGAGTCCGTCTCGCACGCGGCGATGTCCGAGTGGCCGGACTTCACGGTGTCGCCGGCGGCTGTGAGCGGGAGGCTGGCGTTCGAGCGGGCGGGGGTGCGGCCGTCGGAGATCGACTTCGCCGAGCTCTACGACGCGTTCACCTACATGACGCTGGTGACGCTGGAGGACCTCGGTTTCTGCGGCAAGGGCGAGGGCGGGGCGTTCGTGGAGAAGGGGCGGCTGCGGGTAGAGGGCGGTGAGCTGCCGGTGAACACCGACGGGGGCGGGCTGTCGGCGCAGCATCCCGGGATGCGGGGGCTGTTCCTGCTGGTGGAGGCGGTGCGGCAGCTGCGCGGGGAGTGCGGGGAGCGGCAGGTGCGGCGGGGTGACGGTGCGCTGCCGCGGCTGGCGGTGGCCTCGGGGACGGGGGGCTGGTTCTGTTCGTCGGGGACGGTGGTGCTGGGGGCGGGGTGAAGGGGCGGGGGTGAGGGGGCTGCATGTCCCACTCGGCGTGCACGGGCCGGCCCTCGCGGGGGACCGGTGACAGACAATCGAGGCATGGCAACCGATCTTCACGAGCTGCTGAGGTCACTGCGGGTCTGGGACCCGGAGGTCACGGACCTGCCCTCCTTCGAGCCGGGCGGCGCACCGGCCACTCCCCTGCCCCTGTTCACGGAGTGGTTCGCGGCGGCGGTGGCGGCCGGCCAGACCGAGCCGCACACCATGTCGCTCGCCACGTCGGACGAGTCGGGCCTGCCCGACGTGCGGACCGTGATGCTGCACGGCGCGGACGCCGACGGCTGGTCCTTCGCGTCCCACACCGGCAGCCGCAAGGGCCGGCACCTCGCCGCCCGCCCGTACGCCGCGCTCGGCTTCTACTGGCCGGTGCTGGGCCGGCAGGTCCGGGTGCGTGGCCCGGTGACGGCGGCCCCGTCCGAGGAAGCCCAGGGCGACCTGCACGCGCGGTCGACGGGCGCGCTGGCGGCGGCGCTGACCGGCCGGCAGAGCGAGGTCCTGCACTCCCTGGACGATCTGGCCCGGGCCTCGGAGTCGGCATGGGAACGGGCGTCGCGGGAGCCGGAGGCACCGGTCCCGTCCTGGACGCTGTACCGGCTGCGGGCCGAGGAGGTGGAGTTCTTCCAGGGCGACGAGCGACGGCGGCACGTCCGGCTCCGCTACCGACGGGAAGGGGAGCGCGGCGGGGAGGGGTGGTCACGGGAGCTGCTGTGGCCGTGAGGGCAGCCGCAACAGGCCCCGCGGGAGGGCGTCTTGGGGACTAGGGCGTAGGTGCCGGCCGGGTTGGTCCCGCGGACCGATTCTCGGGACTGCGGCGCCGGTTAGCGTCGCACCATGCGTATAGGACTTCTGGGCACCGGTAACGTCGCCCGCGCCCTGGCCCACGGCTGGAGCGCGGCCGGACACGACGTACTCCTCGGTTCGCGCAAGCCCGGGGAACGAACGGACCTGGGCCTGCCCGTGGCGGGCCTGGACGAGACAGCGGCCCACGCGGAGGCCCTGGTCAACGCCACCCCGGGGAACGTCTCCCTGGACCTGCTCCACTCCATCGGGGCACCCGCCCTGGCCGGCACGCTGCTGATCGACGTCGGGGTCGGCCTCTCCGACGACTTCACCGAGCTCTCGCATCCCAACAGCAGCCTGGCCGAACAGATCCAGGAGGCCTTCCCGCGGACTCCCGTCGTCAAGACGCTGTGCACCATGGACTCGACCGCGATGACGGCGCCGGGCGGCCTGGCGGGCCCGAGCACCGTCTTCCTCTCCGGCGACGACCCCGACGCCAAACGGACCACCGGTCGGCTGCTCACCGACCTGGGCTGGCCCCCTTCGTCCCAGCTGGACATCGGAGGCATCACCACGGCCCGCGGCCAGGAACACTTCGCCCTGCTGTTCATGGGCATCGCGACCGGCCTGGGATCCCACACGTTCAACATCCAGGTGGTGCCCCGGGCCGCGCCCCAGGCGTGACCGGGGCTACGTGAAGTCGTACACCGCGAAGTCCGCCACCGGGCGGTAGCCGATGCGTTGGTAGAGGCCGTTGCTGGTCGGGTTGGACAGGTCCGTGAAGAGGAGGACCTCGTCCGCCCCGGCGGCCAGGGCGGTGCGGCTGACCTCGGCCGTCGCCGCGCCGGCGTAGCCGCGGCCGCGGAGGTGGGGCGGGGTGTAGACCGTGGTGACGCGGACCTGACCGGCGACCCGGGGGCTTGTGCCGACCATGGCGACGGGAGTGCCGTCGGGGGTCTCCCAGAAGGTGATGGTGCCGCTGTCGATGCGGGCGTCCGCCCACTCCGCGGAGTCGCGGACGGTGCCCAGGCCGACGGATTCACTGAACTCGTCGTGCCAGCGCCGGAGTCGCTCGCGGTCGGACTCGACGGCGACCCTGGGGCGGCCGGACGGTACGGGTCCGGGTGCGGTCAGGGTGCCGAGCCGGTAGAGCCGCTGGCGCTGGCGCAGGGTGGCCGGGGCGTCCGTGTGCCGCTGCCAGGCGGAGGCGAAGGCGGCCGCGGTGTCGCCGTCCGCGTTCACCCCCGGCAGGCGCCGGCCGAGGGCGGCCAGACGCGCGGCGAGGGTGTCGGCGTCCTCGGGGGTGAGGGCCGTGAGGTTCAGCCAGTGCGGCGGGGTGCGGAAGAAGGTCGCTCGGACCTTGCCGTCCCGTTCCAGCACGCCGAACTCCGGTGGCCCCTCTCCGTACACGCTCCGGCCGCGCGTCCGCAGTGTCTCCGTGACCGTCAACGGCACGGTGTGCAGCGCCGGCCGGGAGTGGAGGAAGGTGCCCGCGCGGGCGAGGAAGTCGTCGAGGTCAGGGGTGAGGCGCCAACTGTCGGTGCCGGTTGGGGTGTTCGTGTCGGTTTCCATGGTTCATGGTGCCGCCCGCCCCCTGACGTGCACCCATGATTTTTCGGCAGGCCCGTGGGCTCACGCGCCGCTGTTCTCGGCCAGTGTGTACGCCACCAGCGCGTTGGCGTGGCCGTGACCCACGCCGTGTTCGGTCTTGAGCCAGTCGACGAGCTCCATGTGGCGGGTCAGCGGCGAGGTGCGGATCAGCTCCTGCCAGTCGGCGATCGGCCGGCCGTACTTCTTCTCGATGGACGGGAAGTAACTGGCGGGGCCCTTCACGGGTGCGGTCATGACGGCCGGTTCCCTCTCTGCGTTGCGGTCGTGCTGCGGTCGCCGGGTATGACCGCCGGGGTGGGAGGAACTGATCGCCCATCCGAAGTGACGCCCGTCACATCGACTGTCCCGCCCCCTCAGGGATGCGCGGGCTCCGGGTCCGTGGCCAGGCGTGCGTGCAGATGGGCGTCCCGGAACGCGTCGTACCGCTCCTCCTCGAAGATCGCGCCGCGCAGGGTGCCCTCGTACGGGAACCCGCATCTCTCGGCAATCCGGCACGAGGCGTCATGGCCGACCGCGTGGTCCAACTCCAGCCGGTGCAGACCCAGTTCCGTGAGGGCCCAGCGTGCGGCAAGCAGGAGGGCACGGGTGGCGACGCCCTGGCCGCGGGCCTCGGGGAGCACCCAGTAGCCGACCCGGGCGACCTTCAGGTGGTACTTGATCTCGTTGACGCCGATGTGCCCCAGGGGGGTGTCGCTGCGCGCGTCCGCGACACGGAACGACACCGACGTCCCCTCCAGGGCACTCTGCGCCCGCGCGAGCAGCGACTCCCGCGCACTCGCCCGGTCGGTGACCGGCCGCAGCGGGGTGTTCCAGCGCCGGAACTCCGGATCACGCAGCCCTCGCAACCAGGTGTCGACATCGGCACCCGCCCCCGCGTCCCAGGGACGCAGGGAAAGGCCGTGGCCGTGCAGATCCGGGTGGGGGCCGGTGAGGGAGTGGTCGCGTATGGGGGCCATGGGTCCCATTGAATCCCGTGGGGCGCGATCCGGGATGCCGTGACGGGAAGAACGCGGTTGCCCCCATGGGCCCGGGTTCCGGGACGCCGGGCCCCTCGAACACCGGCCGTTCAGTCCCTCGGCACCGGCCGGAACACCGGGATCCCCTCCCGGAACACCACTTCCAGTTCCGCGCCGCTCGACAGTTCCGGCTCCTCACCGGCCCGGTGGCCCCCCGCCCCGACGATCTCCGTCATCATCCGTGGCCCCTCGGCGAGTTCGACCACGGCGGCGACGTACGGGACGCGGTCCGGGAACGGGGGCAGGTCGTTGCGGTGGACTACGGACCAGGTGTAGAGCGCGGCGCGGCCGCTCGCCGTCTCCCACGTCACGTCCTCGCTCCAGCAGTGGGGGCAGAACTCGCGCGGGTAGTGGTGGGCCCGGCCGCAGGCCCCGCAGCGGCGGATCAGCAGCCTGCCCTCGGCGGCAGCGTCCCAGTACGTCCGCGTGAAGGCGTCGGGCTCGGGCAGGTCGAAGCGGCCGGTCATCAGAACAGCCCCAGCGCGCTGTCCAGCGACCACGTCTGCCAGGACATCCCGAACAGCCCGACCACCGACATCAGCGCCATCATCGAGTTCTGCCCCTGCTCGGCGACGTCGTGGACCATGAGCGTGAAATACAGCGCGTTGAGGAGGAACCCGCCGACCAGGGCGACCGGGGTGAGGAAGCCGCTGATCAGGCCCAGTCCGAGCGCGAGTTCCGCGTAGACGACGACGTACGCCATCACGCGCGGGTGCGGGGCGACGACCGCCTCGAATCCCGAACGGACGGCGCTCCAGCGGTGCTCGGCGGCTATGCCGGCGGCCCATGTGATGCCGGTCCCCCGCTCGAACCAGGCCCCCCGGTCCTTGTGCCGCCAGCTCTCCAGCCACCACAGCCCGAGCCCGATCCGCAGCACGGCCAGCCATTCCGCTCCGGTGAGCCAGATCGCGTCCATGCAATCTGACGGTACGTCAGTTCTACCGATGCGCAAGGCCTTCCGCAGCACCCCGGCCCGGCCGGCAGGACTCCACCCCGAAGGCGGCGCACACCCCCGACCAGCGGGGCCCCCGCCCAAGACCCCGCCCTGCCCCGTCGGCGCACCCCCCGGCACCCGGCACCCGGCACCCGGCACCCGGCACCCGGCACCCGGCAGCAACGATCACCACCCCGCCACAACCAGGCCCGCCGCACCACGAGCCCCACCCCCTCCCCCTACAGCCGTGATCAATCCGAAACCAATTCCGGTCTTGACCGAGACCCATCAACCGGTCCCGTGATTACGCTCGCGCTCATGGCCGACTCCACACCCCCCACACACCCCTCCGCACAGCCCCCACCCGACCGCCCCGTCTACGTCATCGGCGGCGGCCCCGGCGGGCTCTCCGTGGCGTACGCGCTGCGCGCCCGGGGCGTACGGGCCGTCGTGCTGGAGAAGTCCGACCATGTCGGGGCGTCCTGGCGCCGCCACTACGACCGGCTGCACCTGCACACCACCCGCCGCCTCTCGGCCCTGCCCGGACTGCCGATGCCGCGCCGGTTCGGACGCTGGGTGTCCCGGGACGACGTGGTGCGGTACCTGGAGAAGTACGCCGAGCACCACCGTCTGGAGATCGTCACCGGCGTCGAGGTCTCCCGCGTCGAGCGCTCCCCCGACGGCACGGGCTGGCTGCTGCACGCCACCGGCGGCCGTGAGCTGACCGGCGCGGCGGTGGTCGTCGCCACCGGTTACAACCACACCCCGCGCGTGCCGGACTGGCCCGGCCGCTCCGCCTTCACCGGCGAGTTCCTGCACGCCGGCGAGTACCGCAGCGGCAAGCCCTACGCGGGCCGCGACGTCCTCGTCGTCGGGGTCGGCAACACCGGCGCCGAGATCGC
This sequence comes from Streptomyces sp. NPDC002130, assembly GCF_040296465.1. NCBI lineage: Bacteria > Bacillati > Actinomycetota > Actinomycetes > Kitasatosporales > Streptomycetaceae > Streptomyces > Streptomyces sp. NPDC002130. The sequence goes on along the minus strand of NZ_JBEOXI010000097.1, from coordinate 21,447 downwards.
CGTCGACCTGGTGGAGAACGGCGCCTCCCGGGTCCGGCTCGCCGTGCGCACGGTCCCCCACATCGTGCGCCGTTCGACCGCCGGCTGGGCCGCCCAGTACAGCGGCGTCCTCGTCCGCCGGCTGCCGGTCGGCCTGGTCGACCGGATCTCCCGGGTGCAGGCCAGGGTGGCGCTGCCCGACCTGTCGGCCCACGGGCTGCCGCGCCCCGACACCGGGCTGTACACACGGGTGAAGCAGGGGGCGATCCCGGTGCAGGACGTCGGCCTGATCGACGCGGTGCGCAAGGGCAGGGTGGAGATCGTGGCCGCCGTGGAGGGCTTCGAGGACGGCGACAAGATCGCCTTGGCCGACGGCAGCCGGATCTCCCCGGACGTGGTGGTCGCCGCCACCGGCTACGTCCGCGCCCTGGAGGGCCTGGTCGGCCACCTCGACGTCCTCGACGACCGCGGCAGGCCCGTCGCCCACGGCGCCCGCACCCCGAAGACCGCCCCCGGCCTGTACTTCACCGGCTTCACCAACCCGATCAGCGGGAACCTCCGCGAGCTGGCGCTGGACGCGGTGAAGATCGCCAAGGCGGTCGAGCGGAACGGCTCGGGGAGCGTGTCCCGCCTGCCGGGCTGAGAGACCCGGGGCCCCAGGTCGACGGCTTCGGCAACTTTGCCCGCCCACCCCGTTCCTGACGTCGCATCAGTTCAGTAATCTGACAGGGCGTCAGTTAGCGGCTGTCTCACAGGAGCGGGCGGAAACGATGCTTGGATCGACCCACGGCACCCTCACCACCGACTCCCGCCGGACCCGGGCCATCGCCTGTGGCGAGCGGTCCGGGCCCGTCGTGCACGGCAGGCCGGCCCAGGCGGGCGACCTCGACGTCAGCGGTCGGCCGCTGCACGCCGACGCTCCCGACCTGGACCGTTTCTTCCGCCCCCGGTCCGTCGCCGTGATCGGCGCCTCGGACACCGAGGGCCGCCCGAACACCGGCATCACGCGGCAGCTGGCCGACTGGGCGGAGCGGGTCGGTGCCCGGCTGTACCCGGTGCATCCCAGGCGGCCGTCCGTCTTCGGCATCCCCTGCTCGCCTTCCGTCGCCGATCTGCCCGAGCAGGTCGATCTTGCCGTGGTGCTGGTCGGCGATCCCCTGCCGGTGATCGAGGAACTGGCCGAGGCCAAGGCCCGGTTCGCGGTCGTGTTCGCGTCCGGGTTCGCGGAGACCGGGCCGGAGGGCGAGGCCGCCCAGCGGCGACTGGCCGCCGCCGTCGAACAGTCCGGGCTGCGGCTGCTGGGTCCCAACACCAACCTCAACGCCTTCGAGCGGTTCCGCGACGACCTTCCGGGGCCGGCGATCGCACTGATCACCCAGTCCGGCCACCAGGGCCGCCCCGTCTTCGCCCTGCAAGAGCTCGGCATCCGCCTCTCCCACTGGGCCCCCACCGGCAACGAGGCCGACCTGGACAGCGCCGACTTCCTCTCCTGGTTCGCCGAGCAGCCCGAGATCGGCGCCATCGCCTGCTATCTCGAAGGGCTGAAGGACGGCCGCTCCTTCCTGCTCGCCGCCGACCGGGCCGCCCGGCGCGGAGTCCCGGTCGTCGCCGTCAAGGTGGGCCGTACCGAGACCGGCGCCCGCACGGCCGCCTCCCACACCGGCAAACTGACCGGCGCGGACGCGGTGGTGGACGCGGCGCTGCGCCAGTACGGCGTGATCCGCGTGGACGGGCTCGACGAACTCCAGGACACGGCCGCCCTCCTGGCCCGGGCCCGGCCGCCGCGCGCCGACGGGGTCGTCGTCTACTCCATCTCGGGCGGCACGGGAGCGCATGTCGCCGACCTGGCGACCGAGGCGGGCCTGAGCCTGCCGGTGCTGTCCGAGGCCAAGCAGGCCGAGCTGCACCAGTGGATCCCCGAGTACCTGTCCGTCGCCAACCCGGTCGACAACGGCGGCCACCCGGTCGGGGACGAACGCGGGCGGAAGATCATCGACGCGATCCTCGACGATCCCGGCGTGGGGGTGCTGATCTGCCCGGTCACCGGGCCGTTCCCGCCGCTCAGCGACCGGCTCGTCCGGGACCTGGTGGACGCGGCCGAACAGACCGACAAGCTGGTGTGCGTGGTGTGGGGGTCGCCGGTCGGCACCGAGCCCGCCTACCGCGAGGTCCTGCTCGGCTCCTCCCGCGTGGCCACCTTCCGCACGGTCGGCAACTGCCTCACCGCGGTCCGGGCCTACCTGGCCCACCACCGCTTCACGGCCGCCTACCGCTCCCCCTTCGACGAGGCCCCGCGCAGCCTCTCGCCGTCCTACCGCAAGGCGCAGGCCCTGATGCAGCCGGGCCGGCAGCTGAGCGAGCACGCGGCGAAGCAGCTGCTGCGGGCGTACGGCATCCGCGTACCGCGCGAGCAGCTGGTGACCAGTGCGGCTGCGGCCGTCCGCGCGGCCGGGCTCGTGGGCTACCCGGTGGTGATGAAGGCCTCCGGTGCCCGGATCGCCCACAAGACGGAGCTGGGCCTGGTGAAGATCGGGCTGACCTCGGCCAGCCAGGTCCGCGACGCCTACCGGGAGCTGACCGACATCGCCCGCTACGAGGACGTCGCCCTGGACGGCGTCCTGGTCTGCCAGATGGTCGAGCAGGGCGTGGAGATGGTCGTCGGCGTCGCCCACGACGACCTGTTCGGCCCCACTGTTACCGTCGGGCTCGGCGGTGTGCTCGTCGAGGTGCTGCGCGACACCGCCGTGGGGGTGCCGCCCTTCGGGGAGGAGCAGGCGCGGGACATGCTCGCCGGGCTGCGCGGGCGGGCCCTGCTGGACGGGGTCCGGGGGCGGCCGCCGGCGGATCTGGACGCCCTGGTCGAGGTGGTCCTGCGGGTGCAGCGCATGGCCCTGGAACTGGGCGACCGGCTGGCGGAACTGGAGATCAACCCGCTGATGGTCCTGCCGCAGGGGCAGGGTGCCGTGGCGCTGGACGCGCTGGCGGTGTGCCGCTGATGACCGAACCCGCGCTGGTGCACTCGACCGGCGACCACGTCCTCTCCCTCACCCTCAACCGGCCCGAGAGCCTCAACGCCCTCACGCCCGGGCAGCGCGAGGACATCATCCGGCTGCTGGCGGAGGCCTCGGCGACGCCCGAGGTACGGGCTGTCGTGGTCACGGGGGCGGGCCGCGGCTTCTGCTCCGGAGCGGACCTGCGGGGCGCCGGCACGCAAGGCGAACGCCTCGCGGGCGATGTCGCACGCACGCTGCGCACCGGTGCCCAGCGTCTGATCGCCGCCGTGCTCGACTGCGAGAAGCCGGTCATCGCGGCGGTGAACGGCACGGCGGCCGGCCTCGGCGCGCACCTCGCGTTCGCCTGCGATCTGGTCCTCGCGGCCGAATCCGCCCGTTTCGTCGAGGTGTTCGTGCGCCGCGGACTGGTCCCCGACGGCGGCGGCGCCTATCTCCTGCCGCGGCTCGTCGGCCCGCAGCGGGCGAAGGAGCTGATGTTCTTCGGCGACGCGCTCACCGCGCCGGACGCCGAACGCCTCGGGCTCGTCAACCGGGTCGTGCCCGACGAGGAGCTTCAGAAGACGTCGCGTGCCTGGGCCGAGCGCCTCGCCGCCGGCCCGACCCGCGCCCTCGCCCTGACCAAGCAGCTCGTCAACGCCTCCCTCGACACCGACCGCGCCGCCGCCTTCGCCGCCGAGGCCGCCGCGCAGGAGATCAACATGACGACGGCGGACGCGCGGGAGGGCGTGCGCAGCTTCGTGGAACGGCGGGGCGCGGAGTTCGGAGGACGCTGACCCTTCCCATCTGACGATGCGTCAGCTTCAATGACCGGTGTGATGGGACAAGCAGGGATGGCGGAAGCCGCCGTCCGCTACCTCAGGTCGGTCCGCGCAGCCGCCCCGGAGCCCGTCGAGGCGCTGCCGCGGCCCGAACTGCGGTGTGTCGGCGACGACGAGCGGGCCCCGCTCGACCCACGGGAGTTCCGCAGGGTCCTGGGGAACTTCGCGTCGGGCGTGGCCGTCGTCACGGCACCCTCTGCCATCGCGGGCGAACCCCCGGCCGGCTTCGCATGCCAGTCCTTCACCTCCCTCTCCCTCGACCCGCCCCTCGTCGCCTTCATGGTCGGCCGTACGTCGACGACCTGGCCGCGGATCGCCCGCGCGGGGGTGTTCTGCGTGAACGTCCTGGGGTCCGAACAGGGCGAGTTGTGCCGCTCCTTCGCGGTGAGCGGCGCGGACAAGTTCGCGGGGGTGGCGTACGACGCGGCCCCGGCGTCCGGCTCGCCCCGCCTGATGGGCACGGTGGCGTGGATCGACTGCACGATCCACGCCGTCCACCCGGGCGGCGACCACCTCATCGTGGTCGGCCGGGTCAACGCCCTCGGCGCTTCCGACGGCCCGGACGGGCCGCTCCTGTTCCACCGAGGGCGCTTCGCGCGGCTGACGGCCCCGTAGGGTTCGGGCCGCCGCCGGCCGCGACAGCGACCCCACGGCTCAGGCCGCCGCCAGCCGCCACAGCGACGTGATCTCGCCGGCCCGGGCGGCGTGCAGGGGATCACCCGTGTCCCGTGCGCGGGGGTGGCGCGGGTGGGTGTCCAGCCGGCCGACGACGCGCAACCCCGCCGCCTCGACGGAGGCGGGCACCTCACCGCGGTCGCGCAGCCCGAGCCGTTCGGCGAGGTCGGACAGCACGAGCCAGCCCTCGCCCCCGGGGTCCAGCCGGCCCACGAGCCCGTTCAGGAAACCCCGGAGCATGGCGCCCCCCGAGTCGTAGACGCCGAGGTCGAGGTCGGAGGCGGGCCGGGCGGGGAGCCAGGGCGGGTTGCAGACGACGAGGTCGGCACGTCCGTCGGGGTACAGATCCGGCCCGGTGACGTGGACCGTCGTGTCGAATCCCAACCTCCGTACGTTCGCCCGTGCGCACGCGCGGGCCCGGGCGCTGAGGTCCGTGGCCACCACCCGCCCGGCCCCGCGCCGGGCCAGTACGGCGGCGAGCACCCCGGTGCCCGTACCCAGGTCGAACGCGGTACGCACGGCACCCCCGCACGGCAGCGGCGCCCGCGCGACGAGATCGACGTACTCGCTCCTGGTGGGCGCGAACACCCCGTAGTGCGGGTGGATCCGCGCGCCCAGCGCCGGTACGTGCACGCCCTTCTCCCGCCACTCCCGGGCGCTGATCACCCCCAGCAGTTCCGTGAGGGCGACGGCGACCGGCCCGCCGGGCGGCGGTCCGTAGGCCTCGTCGCACGCTCGGCGCACCTCCGGTGCGCGACGCAGCGCCAGGGTGTGGTCCTCCTCCAGCAGGACGAGCAACTTGCCCAGGCCGCGGGCGCGATGGGCGCGGAACCGGCGTTGGGCGTGGAACGTCTCGGCGGGAGACCCGGGCGTACCGGGCGCGCTGCGGCCGACGCGGCGGTCCATGGCGCGCAGCAACTGGCGGGCGTTGTGGAAGTCCCCGCGCCACAGCAGCGCGGTGCCCTCACCGGCCAGTCGGTGGGCGACGGCGGCCGGCATCCGGTCGTCGGCTACGACGACCCGGCGGGGCAGGGGCAGCCCGGACTCAGAGTGCCAGCGGGCGGAACGGGGTCGAGCCTCGACCCAGTGGATCGTGGACACGGCAGACTCCTCGGAAGGTCGAACGTGAGCGAACGCGCGAGATCACGACGACCACGTCACCGAGGACCATGCCGAGTGTCATCAACGGGCCTTTCGAGCAGAGGAGTTGCGGGGTCCAGGATAGACCCGGCACGGATCAGGCGCCGCTGTCACGCGGCGGCGCAAGCGCCCGCCACTGAGGGGCGTGGGGCGGATCGCGAGGTCCGTCACCGGTGATCCGGGCGCCGACGGATCGGAAAGGGACAGCCGTATGAACGCCGGGGACAGCGGCCAGGAGCCGCCGGAGCATGCCCGCTTCGCCGCCTACCTTGCCGAACTGGAGCAGGTCACCGACACGGACGAGACCGAGCTGGTCGCCGGAGTCCTCGCCGACCCGGACCCGGTGATGGCCGGGGCCGCCGTGGTGCGCCACCTCGACCGCCGGGCCGAGGACTTGCACCCCGAACCCGTGTGGGAGGAGTGGGCGGAGGCGATGGCCCGGGTGGTGGGCGACCGTCCTTTCCTGGTCCGGCGCCTGCGGGAGTGGACCCTGTTCCGGGCCGTCGTACGCGGGCTGCCCTGGGATCAGGACGACCTGCTCGCGTCGAGCGACTGGCTCCAGCTGAGAACCGCGGCCGGGTCGAGCACCGGCGCCCTCACCGTCCTCGCCGAGCGCGGGCGGACCAAGCGGATCCGCGACACGGCCCGGGCGAGCCTCACGCGGCTGAACCCCGCCTGACGACCGGCCGGTTCAGGCCACCGCCACCTCGCCCAGCGCCCTGCGCCGGATCACCAGCGCCATCAGCGCCGCCGCCGCGCACAGCGCCCCCGAGGCGTACCAGACCACGTCGTACGTGCCGAACGTGTCGCGGGCGACACCTCCCAGGAAGGCGACGAGGGCTGCCCCGACCTGGTGGGAGGCGAGGACCCAGCCGAAGACGATCGCGCTGTCCTCGCCGTACTGCTCGCGGCACAGGGCGAGGGTGGGCGGGACCGTGGCGACCCAGTCGAGGCCGTAGAAGACGATGAAGAAGATCATCGGAGGGTGGACCGCGGGGCCCAGCAGGAGCGGGAGGAACATCAGCGACACGCCCCGCAGGGCGTAGTACACCGCCAGCAGGCGGCGCGGCTCGAAGCGGTCGGTGAACCAGCCGGAAGCGATCGTGCCGACGACGTCGAAGACCCCGATGACCGCGAGCAGGGACGCGGCGGCCCGGACGGGCATGTGCGCGTCGTGGGCCGCGGGGATGAAATGGGTCTGGATCAGGCCGTTGGTGGAGGCGCCGCAGATCGCGAAGGTGCCGGCGAGCAGCCAGAACGGGCCGGTGCGCACGGCGGAGAGCAGCACGCTCACGGCCCGGCGGGCCGCACCGCGGACGGGAGGGGGCTTGGGCACGAACTCGGCGGCCCCGTACGGCTTCTGGCCGACATCGGCCGGATGGTCGTGCAGCAGGAGCCACACGAACGGCACGACCGCGAGCGCGGCGAGGGCGACCGTCACGGCCGCCGGACGCCAGTCGTAGCGGTCGATGATCCAGGACAGCAGCGGCAGGAAGATCAGCTGGCCGGAGGCAGAGGCCGCGGTGAGGATGCCGCTGACCAGGCCACGGCGTTCGGTGAACCAGCGATTGGTGACGGTCGCCGCGAAGGCCAGCGCCATGGAACCGGAGCCGAGACCGACCAGCAGGCCCCAGCACAGCATCAGCTGCCAGGCCGCGGTCATCCACACGGTGAGCCAGGAACCGGCCGCGATCACGGTGAGCGCGACCGCGACGACCCGGCGGATGCCGAAGCGGTCCATCAGGGCCGCCGCGAACGGGGCCGTCAGACCGTACAGCGCGAGGTTCACCGAGACGGCGGCGCCGATCGTGCCGCGCGACCAGTCGAACTCGTCGTGCAGAGGATCGATGAGCAGGCCCGGCACGGAACGGAAGGCGGCGGCGCCGATGATCGTCACGAAGGTCACGGCGGCGACGAACCAGGCGCGGTGCACCCGCGCACGAGTCGGCTTCGGCGGCTGCTGGGCGGCCGCTGCTTCGGTTGTCTGGGTCACGACATAGAGCTTCCGATCTGCGGCGCGCTCCATCGAGTGGCCCGAAGGACAGCATTCGTTAGGATCGGGCCATGAGCCGAAGCCCGGAGTTCCGCCCGCACAGGGTCGTCGTCCTCGCCCTCGACGGCCTGCTCCCCTTCGAGCTGGGCATCCCGCACCGCATCTTCGGCCGCCCCCGGGACGCCGAGGGACGCCTGCTGTACGACGTCGTCACCTGCTCGGTCCGCCCGCCGGGCCCGGTGCAGACCGACGCCGACTTCGCCATCCAGGTGGAGCACGGCCCCGAGACCCTGGCCACCGCGGACACGGTGATCGTCCCGGCGTCGTACGAACTCGGCCCGGTGTTCGAGCAGGGCGTGCTGACCGGCGAGCTGGCCGCCGCCCTCGACCGCATCCGCCCGGGCACCCGGCTCGCCTCGATCTGCACCGGCGTCTACGTCCTCGCCGCCGCCGGTCTCCTCGACGGCCGGCCCGCCACCACCCACTGGGCCGACGCCGACCGGTTCCAGCGGCTCTTCCCGCGGATCGAGGTCGACCCCGACGTCCTGTTCATCGACGACGGCGACGTGCTGACCTCCGCCGGCGTCGCGGCCGGCATCGACCTGTGCCTGCACATGGTGCGCCGCGACCACGGCACGGCGGTCGCCAACGACGTGGCCCGCCGCACGGTCGTACCGCCGCACCGCGACGGCGGTCAGGCGCAGTACATCCACCGGCCCGTGCCCGACCCGCAGCAGGCGACCACGACCTCGGCCCGCGCCTGGGCCCTGGGCCGTCTCCACGAGCCGATCCAGCTGCGCGACATGGCGGCGCAGGAGTCCATGTCGGTGCGCACCTTCACCCGCCGCTTCCGTGAGGAGACCGGCGTCAGCCCCGGCCAGTGGCTCACCCAGCAGCGCGTGGAGCGGGCCCGCCACCTCCTGGAGTCCACCGACCGCTCCGTCGACCGGGTGGCCCGGGACGCGGGCTTCGGCACGGCCCAGTCGATGCGGCAGCACCTCCAGTCGGCCCTGGGTGTCACGCCCACCGCCTACCGGCGGACGTTCCGGGCGGAGAACGAGGGGGCCGCCGCCCTCAGAAGGTGAGCACCGCCCGCGCCACCCGCCCGGCCTCCGCGTCCGCCGCCGCCTTCTCGAAATCCTCGACCGGATAGGTCCGGGTGACCAGTTCGTCGAGCAGGAGGCGTCCTCGGCGGTACATCTCGGCGTACAGCGCGATGTCCCGCTGCGGGCGGGAGGAGCCGTAGCGGCAGCCCAGGATGGACTTGTCGAGGTACATCGAGGAGACGCGGAAGGACGCCTCGGCCGTGGCGGGCGGGACCCCGAGCAGGATCGCCTGGCCGTGCCGGTCCAGCGCGTCGATCGCCTGCCGGATCAGCTCCACCCGGCCGACGCACTCGAAGGCGTGGTCCGCGCCCGTGGGCAGGAGGTCGCGCACACCCTCGGCCGAGGTGAGGAAGTCGGTCGCGCCGAACCGGCGTGCCGCCTCCTCCTTCGCCGGGTTGGCGTCGACGGCGACGATCCGCCCGGCACCCGCGAGCCGCGCCCCTTGGAGGACGTTCAGGCCGATGCCGCCCGTCCCGATGACGAGGACGCTGTCGCCGCGGTCCACCCGCGCCCGGTTGAGTACGGCGCCCACCCCGGTCAGCACCCCGCACCCGATGAGCGCGGCCGACGCCGGCGGGATGTCGCCGGGGATGCGGACCGCCTGTACGGCCTTGACGACCGTGCGCTCGGCGAACGCCGAGTTGGACGCGAACTGGTGCACCGGTGAGCCGTGGTGGCGGAACGGCCGGCCCGGGCGTCCGATGGCCCGCCGGCACATGGTCGGCCGCCCCCGGTCGCACTCGGCGCACGTACCGCAGTTCGCCAGGGTGGACAGCGCCACATGGTCCCCGGGCGCGACATGGCTGACGCCCGCACCCACCGCCTCCACGACCCCGGCCCCCTCATGGCCCAGCACCACGGGAACGGGAAAGGGGATGGTCCCGTCCACCACCGACAGATCGCTGTGACACAGCCCGGCCGCCGAGATCGCGACCCGCACCTCGCCCGGCCCGGGCTCGCGCACCTCCAGGTCCGTCACGACCCGGACCTGCTTCCCGTCGAAGATCACGCCTCGCATCACACGGCCCCCTTGGGCTCCCTGGGCAGGCCGAGCACCCGCTCGGCGATGATCGTGCGCTGGATCTGGTCCGAGCCGCCGTAGATCGTGTCGGCCCGCGAGAAGAGGAACAGGTGCTGGGCGGCGTCCAGTACGTACGGTGCCGAGGCCGACCAGTCGGCGGGTCCCACGGCCGCCGCGGCGCCCCGCACCAGCACCGCCAGCTCCCCGAGCCGCTGGTGCCAGCCGGCCCACAGCAGCTTGGCCACGCTCGGGGCGCCGGCGTCACCGGAACCCCCCAGCGTGCGAAGGGCGTTCCAGCGCATCGTGCGCAGTTCGGCCCACTGCCGCACGAGCCGTTCCCGTACGACGGGATCGTGCACCGCGCCCGACGCCACGGCCGCCCGCACCACCGCGCCCAGTTCCTCGGCGAAGCCGATCTGCTGGGCCAGGGTGGACACACCCCGTTCGAAGCCGAGCAGGCTCATGGCGACGCGCCAGCCGTTGCCCGCGCCGCCGACGACGTGCTCCGCGCGGGCGCCGTCGAAGAAGACCTCGTTGAAGTCGCCGGTGCCGGTCATCTGCCGGATGGGACGGACCTCGATCCGGCCGGGCTGGTCCATGGGGACGAGCAGGAAGGACAGGCCGCGGTGCCGCACCGAGCCGGGTTCGGTCCTGGCCAGCACGAAACACCAGTCCGCCTCGTGCGCGAGCGACGTCCAGATCTTCTGTCCCGTGACGCGGTACGTACGGCCGTCCGGCTCGGGCACGGCCGCGGTACGGATGCCGGCCAGGTCCGATCCGGCGCCGGGTTCGCTGTACCCCTGGCACCAGAGTTCCGCACCGGCGGCGATCGGCGGCAGGAAGCGCGACTTCTGCTCGTCACTGCCGTGGGCGAGGAGCGTGGGCGCGAGCAGGTTCTCCCCGATGTGCCCGGAGCGCGGCGGCGCGCCGGAGCGCGCGTACTCCTCGGCCCAGACGACCTGCTGGGTGAGGGTCGCCCTGCGATTCCCGTACCCGTCCCCGCCCCACCCGAGCCCGATCCATCCGGCTGCGCCGAGAGTGCGTTCCCAAACGCGTTGCTCCGTCTCCCCTTTGACGTTCTCGGCAAGCCAGGCCCGGGCTTCGTCACGGAAGTCCTGGTCCTCTCGAGCGAATCCGAAGTCCACGATCGCCGCCTTGGATCGAAGTGACTGGATGATGGAGCTGAGGCGGGGAGGGTGCGCAACCCGGCGCCGCGGGGTGCCGCCCGCGAGGGGCGCGGGGAACTGCGCGAACAACCACGGACCGCCCGCACCCGCCACACGACCCCCACCCCCGAGCTACCGGGCGTTCGGCCGCTCCCCCCGACTCGCCGCCCTCTCCATCTCCCCCACCCGCTCCAGCATCGGCATCGGATCCACCCCCACCGACCCGGGCAGAAACTCCGCGATCCGTTCCACACTCCACCCGCCGGAGGCATACGCGGCCCGCAACTCCCTCGGCTGCGCCCACACCGCGATCTTCGCCCCGGCCACCGTGTACACCTGCCCGGTGATCCCCTCCCGGGAGGCGGCGTCGGACAGCAGATACACCACCAGCGCGGCGACGTCCTCCGGCTCGCCGATCTCGGCCAGTTCCATCGGCACCCCCGCCGACATCCGCGTCCGCGCCACCGGCGCCACCGCGTTCGCGGTCACCCCGTACTTGTGCAGCCCCAGCGCGGCGCTGCGCACCAGCGAGATGATCCCGCCCTTCGCGGCGCTGTAGTTGGCCTGGGAGACGGACCCCTGGTGGTTGCCGCTGGTGAAGCCGATCAGCGTCCCGGTCCGCTGCTTCCGCATGACCGCGGACGCCGCCCGGAACACCGTGAACGTGCCTTTCAGATGCGTCGCGACGACCGGGTCCCATTCCTCCTCGGTCATGTTGAACAGCATCCGCTCGCGCAGGATCCCGGCCACGCAGACCACACCGTCCAGCCGCCCGAACGACGCCAGCGCCACGTCGACGACCCGCTGCCCGCCGGCCATCGTGGAGATGTCGTCGGCGACGGCCACCGCCTCCCCGCCCGCCGCCTCGATCTCCTTCACCACGGCCTGGGCGACCTCACTCGTCGGCGAACCCCCGTCGACCGCGACGCCGTAGTCGTTGACCACGACCTTCGCCCCCTCGGCCGCCGCCGCGAGCGCGACCGCCCGGCCGATGCCGCGCCCGGCACCCGTGACGGCGACGACCTTGCCTGCCAAGAAGTTCCCCACGCCCGGCCCCTTCCCGTCCCACGGTTTCTGACGGACCGTTAGATTGTCGGTTCCCGAATTCTACGACCCGTCAGATACGGGAAGACAAGCCCCGGGGAGGACTCATGTCGCTGCCGGACGCGTTCCACGACATCGCCAAACGTGTGAACAACTGGGGGCGTTGGGGAGCCGGCGACGAGATCGGCACACTGAACCTGATCACCGACGAGGTCGTCAGGCAGGCCGCGGCGACCGTCCGCACCGGCCGGCGTGTCCCCCTCGCCCTGCCCCTCCAGCAGGACGGCGTGCAGACCGGCGTGATCCCCGGCCGCGTCAACCCCCTGCACGCCATGGTGCAGATCAACCAGGAGATCTTCGGCCCGGGCACGGTCGCCTGCAGCGACGACGTCGTGACCATGGGCCTCCAGGCGGCCACCCACTGGGACGCGCTGCCGCACGTCTCGCACTCCGGCCGGCTCTACAACGGCCGCCCGGCCGACACCGTCACCCCGCACGGCGGCGCCGGGTTCAGCGGCATCGGCACGGTCCGACACGTGGTCTCACGCGGAGTGCTGCTGGACGTCGCCCGGGCCCGGGGCACCGACCGGCTCGACGGCGGGTACGCCGTAACACCCGAGGACCTGGACGCCGCCGAGGAGCTGGCCGGCACGCGGGTCGGGGCCGGCGACATCGTGCTCGTACGGACCGGGCAGATGCGGACCTGCCTGGCCGGGGACCGGCACGGCTACGCGTATCCGTCGCCGGGGCTGTCGATCCGTACGCCGGAGTGGTTCCACGCGCGCGATGTCGCGGCCGTCGCCAACGACACCCTGACCTTCGAGGTGTTCCCGCCGGAGGTGGCGGACCTCTGGCTGCCGGTGCACGCGCTCCACCTCGTGGAGATGGGCATGCCACAGGGCCAGAACTGGAATCTCGAAACGTTGTCCACAGCCTGTGGAGAAGCGGGCCGGTACGCGTTCCTGCTGACAGCCACCCCCGAGCCGTTCACCGGGGCGACCGGCTCACCGGTGGCACCCGTCGCCGTCCTGTAGACCGGCCTGTGACCAGCCTGGAGGCCGGCCTGCAGACCGGTGGGCCACAGGACCCGTCGCCGCACCGGGCCGCCACCCGCCACAGCTGGATGGCGGCGCCGCGCTGCTCGCCCCGAGCACGGCAGCGCGCGCCGCCACCCGACTCCGGCGCTCCCGCCCCGACTTCCTGGCCCCGAAGGAAGCCGACGCCGAATCACGACTCACACTCGCCGAGGGCTGCCGTCCACCGAAGCCCTCGTCGTCCCCTCTCGGCGAATCGCTGCCCCCAAGCGTGAGCAAGCGGTCACGACCCGTCAACACCCGTTCGGCGAAATGTCGTACTTGAGGCTTTCGCCGTGGGCGCGCACGGAAGCACGTCCCGGCGCATCGCCGCATGGCCCGACCGAACCCGCCGACCCGATGCATCCGTGCCCCGGCCCCGCCGCACGAACCCGCGGCATGTGCCGCGTACACCGCATCCGGCAGGCGCGGGCGACGAGCGGCGGCGCTACACGGCTTCGTACGCCAGCCCCTCGAAGGCCGCCCCGCCGCCGCACTCCACCGCGCCGCCCCCGCACGAGGCCGTGAGGTCGCCGGACTTCGCGCACCGGTCCAGTTCGCACCAGATGCGCTTGCCGGTGGCCTCGACGCTCCAGCCCCAGCGGTCGGCGAGGCCGTCCACGAGCGCCAGGCCCCGGCCGCCGGTCGCGTCGTCGCCGGCGCACCGGGGCACGGGGGCCCGGCCGCTGCGGTCCGCGACCTCGAGCCGGACCGTGGCCTCCTCCGTCACCACGTTCGGCAGGGACAGCCGCAGGACGGCGGGACGGCCGGTGTGCACCACGGCGTTGGTGACGAGTTCGGAGACGAGCAGGATCAGCGTCTCGGCGAGGGGTTCGTCGGCCTGTATGCCGGACCCGGCCAGGCGGGAGCGGGCCCACCGCCGGGCTCGCCCCACTTCTGCGGGGTCGGGCCGGATCTCCAGCTGCACTTGAAGCACCTGCACCGCTCACACCATCCGAACCGGCGGACACTTAGGCTCGCGCCTCACGAGGGCCACGATCGTAGCCATTTTCTGCATGGCCAGAACAACGGCCGGGACAAGGATCACTGAACGTGAATCCCTTGTGGGACAGCATGGTTGACGTACAGTCACGTCAACAAGCGCTTCGGGCATATTCCAGCGCGAAGGAGTACCCGTGCGGCATACTGTGCGACGCTCGCCGCGGGCAGTCGAACAGGCGGCGCCACGGGGTCGCACTGCGCTCGGAGCCACTCGCATCTGACACAAGGTACCGGAGCGGGCAATCGACTCCAGGCCGTAACGAGTCACACTGAGGACACAAGCCGATATCAACGCTCCGTAATTCCGGTATGCCACGATCCGCGACATCTCCGCGAGCGTGCGGGGCGACACCGCAGCCAGACGGTCCGTCAGGCCGTCCCGGACGCCAGAGCAGCCGCGAGCATCTCCTCACTCTCCGTGACGCCGCCCGCACGCTGAGCTCGAACCCATGCGCGTTTCAGATGCAGATGGACCTCGGACTCCCAGGTGAAGCCCATGCCGCCGTGCACCTGGAGACAGTCGCGGGCGCCGCGCACGGCGGCCTCGTCGGCGAGGAGCCGGGCCGCGGCGATGTCGGCCGGGTCGGCGGTGACGGCGGCCGCGTACACCGTGGCGCGGGCCGTCTCCGCCCGGACCAGGATCCCCGCGCACAGGTGTGCCACCGCCTGGAAGGCGCCGACGGGCCGGCCGAACTGTTCGCGCGCCCGGGCGTGTTGCGCCGCGAGTTCGCCGACGCGGACGGCCGTGCCGAGTTGCTCGGCGGCACTGAGCAGAACCGCGAGGGGGTCGGGGGCGGGCCGTCCGGCGGGCACCCGGTGCAGGGGCGTGAGCGGGTCGAGCGAGCGCAGGGGCACGGCCCCGGTGGCGTCCCCGCGGACGACGTCCGCCTCCGCCAGCCACTCCACGAGCCCGCAGTCCACGGCCGCGACCACCGTCTCCCCGGTGGCGGCGCCCGGTACGGCCCCGGCCGCGAGGTGGGTGGCGACGAGCGGCCCGGGCAGCAGCACCCGCCCGGCCTCCTCGAACACCAACACGGCCTCCGGCAGCCCGAGTCCGACCCCGCCCTCCGCCTCCGGCAGCCGCAACGCGAAGAACCCGAGGTCACCGAGGGCCCGCCACACATCTCGATCGAGCCGCCCCGCCCCGCCAGGCCCCGCCCCGTCACTCCCCGCACCACCACCGTCCACCACTGACCGCCCCGCGGCAGCACCGCCGCCCTCGGAGCCACTCCTCGCACCACCGTCCGCCGCCGAACACCACACGACAGCACCGCCGCCGCCCTCGTAACGCCCAGCCCCTTCAGTCCCCGCACCGCCACCATCAGCCGCCGAACACCCCACGACAGCCCCGCCGCCGCCCTCGGAACCACTCCCCGTTTCGCCACCATCGACCCCTGACCGCCCCGCGCCCGCCCCTCCGCCGCCACCCTCCGAACGCCCCGCCCCCTTCCGTCCACCGCCGGCGCCCTCCACCGCCGCCCGCAGCGTCTCCGCGTCGAAGCACCGGGCCAGCGCCTCGCGCACGCCCTCGCGCAGGGCCCGCTGGTCGTCGGTCAGGCGGAACCGCACGGCGCCTCACCGTCCCTTCGGCAGGCCGAGGATGCGCTCGGCGATGATGTTGTGCTGGATCTGCGAGGTGCCGGCCGCGATCGTGTACGCCAGGGAGGACAGCCGGTCGAGGGTCCACGGCCGGTCCAGGTCGAGGGAGTCGGGGCCCAGCACCTCGGCGGCGGCGTCGTAGAGCTCCTGGCGGGCGTGCGAGTAGCGAAGCTTGAAGACCGAGCCGCCGGTGCCCGGCACCCCGCCCGACGCCTCCGCCGCGCTGACGTTCCACAGCGTGAGCCGCCACAGCGCCCGGAACTCGGCGTGCAGCCTGCCCAGCCGGCGCCTGAGGGCCGGGTCGTCCCAGCGGCCGTTCCTGCGGGCCTCGACGGCCAGTTCGCCCAGCACACGCCGACAGGCCACGACCTCGCCGGCGAACGCGGTACCGCGTTCGAAGGACAGCGTCACCATGGTCACGCGCCAGCCGTCGTTCTCGTCCCCGACCCGGTTGGCCACCGGCACCCGCACCTCGTCAAGGAACACCTCGGCGAACTCGGCCGACCCGGCCAGCGTGCGCAGTGGCCGTACGGTGATGCCCGGCGCGTCCATGGGCAGGGCGAGCCAGGTGATGCCGCGGTGCTTGGGGGCGTCGGGGTCGGTGCGGGCCAACAGCTCGCACCAGTCGGCGACTTCCGCGTGGGAGGTCCAGATCTTGGAGCCGGTCACCACGTAGGAGTCGCCGTCGCGCCACGCGCGCGTGCGCAGGGCCGCGAGGTCGGAGCCGGCCTCCGGTTCGCTGAAGCCCTGGCACCAGACCTCCTCGCCGCGCAGGATCGGCGGCAGCCAGCGCGCCCGCTGGTCCGGGGTGCCCTCCGCGGCGATCGTCGGGCCGGCGTGCAGCAGACCCACGAAGTTGGCGCCCACGTAGGGCGCCCCCGCCTTCTCGGTCTCCTCCAGGAAGATCAGGCGGACGCTCGGTGTGGCGTCCCAGTGGACGTCGGCGTATCCGGCGTCGTGGAGCCGGCGCTGCCAGCCGAGGTCGTAGGCCCGCCGCCCCGGCCAGTCGGCGGGGGACGGCTGGGGCGGGAGACCGGGGAGCACCGCCGCGAGCCACTCCCGCAGCCTGGCCCGGAAGTCCGCCTCTTCTGGCGTGTCCGACAGGTCCATCAGCGGTCGAGGTCCAGGTCGAGCATCCGGATGGCGTTGCCCCGCATCAGCTTGTACACCGTCTCGTCGTCGAGGCCCTTCACGTGGTCGAGGGCGACCTCCTTGGTGTGCGGGAAGGTCGAGTCGACGTGCGGGTAGTCGGTCTCGAAGGTGGCGTTGTCGCGGCCCACCACGTCCAGGGACGCCACGCCGTGCTTGTCGCGGAAGAAGCAGCAGAACATCTGCCGGTAGTAGTACGTGGACGGCGGCTCGGGGACCGTGTCGCGCACGCCGCCCCAGGCCCGGTGCTCCTCCCAGACGTCGTCGGCGCGCTCCAGGGCGTACGGGACCCAGCCCATCTGGCCCTCGGAGTAGGCGAGTTTCAGGCGCGGGAAGCGCACCAGGACCCCGCTGAAGAGGAAGTCCATCATCGAGGCCATGGCGTTGTTGAAGCTGAGGGAGGCCTGGACGGCGGGCGGGGCGTCCGGGGAGGCGGCCGGCATCTGCGAGGACGAGCCGATGTGCATGTTGACGACCGTCCCGGTCTCCTGGCAGACCGCGAAGAACGGGTCCCAGTAACCGGAGTGGATGGACGGCAGCCCGAGGTGGGTCGGGATCTCGGAGAAGGTCACCGCCCTCACCCCGCGCGCGGCGTTGCGGCGGATCTCCTCGACCGCCAGGCCGACGTCCCACAGCGGGATCAGGCAGAGCGGGATGAGCCGCCCGCCGCTGTCGCCGCACCACTCCTCGACCATCCAGTCGTTGTAGGCGCGGACGCAGGCGAGGGCGACCTCCTTGTCGTGCGCCTCGGCGAAGGTCTGGCCGCAGAACCGCGGGAAGCTGGGGAAGCAGAGGCTCGCCTCGACATGGTTGAGGTCCATGTCCTTCAGGCGCTCCTTGGGATCCCAGCAGCCGGGCCGCATCTCCTCGCGGGTGATGCCCTCCAGGGTCATCTCGTCCCGGTCGAAGCCGACGGCGGCGATGTTGCGCTTGTACGGGAACTTCAGGTCCTCGTAGATCCACCAGTCGGTGGGCTGGCCGTCCGGGTCCATGGTGATCCGGTACTTGCCGCCGATGTAGGCGAGTTCACCGATGCCGGCGGTCAGCGCCCTGGGGCCGCGCTCGCGGTACTTGGCCGGCAGCCACGTGTCGAAGAGGTGGGCGGGCTCGATCACGTGGTCGTCGACGCTGATGATGCGGGGCAGTTCGGTGGCCATGGGTCCCCTCCGCCGGACGGTACTTATCTGATGCTGCGTCAGATAGCATCGCATCTGACGACCCGTCAGCCAAGGAGCAGGGGGAGTCCGTGAACGAGACCCCGCACGCCCTGAGTTCGTCGGCCACGCTGTGGGAGCTGGCCACCCGCCGCGCCGCCCTCACCCCCGGCCGTCCGCTGTTCCACCAGGACGGCCGCACGCTCACCTTCGAGGAACTGCGCGCCCGCGCCGAGCGGGTCGCGGCCGGGCTGTACGGCATGGGCGTACGCCCCGGCACGGTGGTCGCCTGGCAGCTGCCCACCCGTATCGAGACGGCCGTACTGTCCTTCGCCCTGGCCCGGCTCGGCGCCGTGCAGACGCCGGTGATCCCCTTCTACCGGGACCGCGAGGTCGGTTTCGCGCTGCGCGAGTCCAGGGCGGAGTTCTTCGCGGTGCCGGGCACCTGGCGCGGCTTCGACCACGCGGAGATGGCCCGGCGGCTGGGCGCGAAGGGTGTCTTCGAGGCGTACGACGACCTGCCCGACGGCGATCCGTCCCTGCTGCCTCCCCCGCCCTCCGACGGCACCGCCGTCCGCTGGATCTACTGGACGTCCGGCACGACCTCCGACCCCAAGGGCGTGCTGCACACGGACCGTTCGCTGCTCGCGGGCGGCTCCTGCCTGGCGCACGCGCTGCGCCCCTCGGCGGACGACGTCGGCTCGATCGCCTTCCCGTACGCCCACATCGGCGGACCCGACTACACGGTGATGCTGCTGCTGTATGGCTTCCCGGCGGTGCTGTTCGAGCAGTTCGCGCTGCCGGACGCGCTGGCGGCGTACCGTGCGCACGGGGTGACGATGGCGGGCGGGTCGACGGCGTTCTACTCGATGTTCCTCGCGGAGCAGCGCAAGCGGCCGGGAGAGCCGGTGGTGCCGTCGCTGCGGCTGCTGGCGGGCGGCGGGGCGCCCAAGCCGCCGGAGCTGTACCACGCGGTCGTGCGCGAGATGGGCGTGCAGCTCACCCACGGGTACGGCATGACCGAGGTGCCGATGATCACCATGGGGACGCCGGACGACGGTCCCGAACTGCTGGCGACGACCGAGGGACGGCCGCCGGAGGGGATGGAGATCCGGATCGTGGACGGGGAGGTTCGGCTGCGCGGGGAGGCCGTGTGCCGCGGGTACCTGGATCCGGGGCAGACGGCGGAGGCCTTCGACGACGAGGGGTTCCTGCGCACCGGCGATCTCGGGCGGCTCACGGACACCGGGCACCTGGTGCTCACCGGCCGGCTGAAGGACGTGATCATCCGCAAGGGCGAGAACATCTCGGCCCAGGAGATCGAGGACCTGCTGCACCGGCACCCGGCGGTCGGGGACGTGGCCGTGATCGGGCTGCCCGACGCGGCGCGCGGCGAGCTGGTGTGCGCGGTGGTGGAACAGCTGCCGGGGGCCGGGGCCTTGACGCTCGCGGGCGTGACCGCCTTCCTGCGCGCCGAGGGCCTGTCGGTGCACAAGCTGCCGGAGCGGCTGGAGGTGGTGGACGCCCTTCCGCGGGGCGAGACCCTGCGGAAGGTACTGAAGTACAAGCTCCGCGAGCGCTACTCGGACACGTGACCCACTGCGAGCAGCCCCCCCAGGGGCGCGGGGAACTGCGCGAGCAACCACCGACAGCCCGCAGCCGCCCGCCCCAGAACAACCCCTACGGCGAAGGGGCGCCGGAATCCCACGGCGCGGACGCGACGCGTGGCCCTACTCGGGCACGGTGAAGTAGCGGGCGAAGGCCGGGACGACCTCGGCCTCGCCGACCTTGCCGTCACCGTCCGCGTCGAGCGTGGCGACGGCCGGCCCGGCGACGTCCTCGGGGACGCCGAGGCACTTCAGGACACGGCCGGCCTCCTCGATCGTCGCCGCGCCGTCACCGTCGGTGTCGGCGACGTCCAGGGCCGCGTGCAGGAAGGGGCGGGCGATCTCGGCGAACCGGTCGGGGTTGTCGCGCAGGCGCTTGACCGCGCCGTTGACGAACTCCTGGCGCGTGATGCGCTGGTCGCCGTCGCGGTCCGCCATCCCGGCCATGCCCTGCCAGAAGGCCTCGGCGCCGCCGTACAGTGCCTGCCCCTTGTCGGACCGGGCCGCCACGGCGAACTCCGTGAGCAGCGCCTTGACGGCGCCGTAGAAGTCCTCGCGGTCGATGTAGCCGTTGCCGTCCTGGTCGAAGGTGGCGAACCGGGCGGCGATCCTGCGCTCGTACTCGCTGCTGACCATGTCTCTCTCGGGCCGCCTTACGTCGGATGGGGTACGTCTGGGTCGGAGCGTACGACGGGGGGAGCCGTTCGGGCGCACGAAAACGTCACTTGTGCCAAGACCGCGGGAATTCCGGGACAACGGCGTGTCGGAACGGCGACATTCGCCGTACCGTGCGTCATCGGGCCGTCACGCGGACAGGGGTTCACCCTCGTCGCCGAGGGCGGCGTCCACATCGCCGTACACGTCGAACAGTCTGCGTACGCCCAGCGCACCGAGGACCCGGTTGACGTGCGATCCGTCGGCCGCACCCCGGGCGGGCAGCACGAGGCGCAGCCGGCCCTGGCAGGAACGGATCAGCCGGCGGGCCGCGATGAGCACGCCGACGCCGCTGGAGTCGCAGAAGAACACCTCGGACAGATCCAGGACGAGACAGTGATGCCCCTCGGCCACCACGTCGTGCACGCGCTGGCGCAGCACCGGCGACGTCACCAGATCCAGCTCGCCCGACACCTGGAGCACGGCCCATTCGCCCTGCTCGCCGCCGGTCACTTTGAAGGTCACCACCACGCCCCTCGATCGCCAAACCGGAAGCAGACCCTACGCTTCCTTGGAGCGCGGCTGCCCAGCGGCGGTTCCCTGAAACGCGACCCGGAAAACGGATCCCCCGTAGAAGAGGCTTGATTTAGCCGACTTCGATCCTGTTCGATCCTCTTTCAGTCAGGTCTGATCGGATGGCGGCGGGGTAGGTGCGAGCCCAAAGGCATCCGGTGCGAGCGCCGGTGGTCCTCTACCACCTGCAGCCGCTCAGGGGGCGCACATTGCCACAAAGGGGCGTGCGCCACCGGACGTGCCGACTACATTCGAGGAGACGTCGGGGACAGGCTGGACAGAGCACGGGCGCGGGACACGAGCAGGGGGGTGAGGGGGCCGCATGGCGAAAAAGGACGTACCGCCCCGCTGGGACCGCAAGATGCAGCAGCGGCTGGCCCGCGGCGAAGCGGCCGCCCTCGGCGAGCTCTACGACCGGTTCGCCTCCCTCGTGCACGGCCTCGCCCACCGCGTGCTCGGCGACGAGCTGGCCGCCGACGGCGTCACCCGCGAGGTCTTCATCCACGTCTGGGAGCACCCCGACTCCTACGACCCCAGGCAGGGCCCGCTGCGCACCTGGGTCGCCACCCTGACCCACCGGCTCGCGGTGCAGCGGCTGCGCGCCACCGAGACCGCCGCCCTCGCCCGGGACGGCGTCGGCACCACGGAGGAACTGGAGCACCGGGTGCGCCGCGCCTCGG
>NZ_JBEOXI010000096.1:25522-28401 GCF_040296465.1 Streptomyces sp. NPDC002130 | reverse complement strand
CCCGCAGCCGCTCGATGAGCAGTCCGCCGACGCGCCGGGCGTTGCCCTGGAGGTCGTGTTCCAGCAGGTAGTTGAGGTTGGCGAGGCCCGCCGCCATGGTGATCTGGGTGCCGCCGAAGGTGGAGATGCTGTTGGAGTCCAGGCAGTTCATGATCTCGGAGCGGGCGACGACCCCGCCGATGGACATGCCGTTGCCGATGCCCTTGGCGAAGGTCATGATGTCGGGCGGCCCGTTCCGGCCGTGGGCCTGCCAGCCCCAGAAGTGCTCGCCGGTGCGGCCCCAGCCGGTCTGCACCTCGTCGGCGATCCACAGGATGCCGCGCTCGTGCAGCACCTCGCGGAAGGCGGCGTACAGCCCGTCCGGCGGGGCCGTGAAACCGCCGACGCCCTGCACGGGTTCGGCGATCAGGGCGGCCGGCGGGCGGGTGTGGCCGAGCAGGTCCTTCAGGTCCTCGACGCAGGCGGCGATGTAGGCCTCGTCGCTGAGGGAGGCGAACGGGCCGCGGGTGCGCACGCCGCCGTGGACGTACAGCGTCTGGAGCGGGGAGAGCGACGTCGGGGACCAGCCGCTGTTGCCGGTGATGCCGACGGCGCTGAAGGAACGGCCGTGGTAGCTGTTGCGCATGGCCAGGATCGTGTTGCTGCGCCGGTAGGCGGTGGCCAGCAGCAGGGCGGTGTCGTTGGCCTCGGTGCCGGACGTGGTGAAGAAGACGCGGGCGTCCGGGATGGCGCTCAACTGGGCGATCCGCTCGGCGAGTTCGACCATCGGGCGGTTGAGGTAGAGGGTCGAGGAGTGGATGATCCGCCCGGCCTGCTCGCTCACCGCCTTGGTCACCTCGGGCAGCGCGTGCGCGGTCATGGTGGTGAGGATGCCGCCGAAGAAGTCGAGGTACCGGTTGCCCTGGGCGTCCCAGACGTGGCGGCCCTCGCCGTGGGTGATCTCGAGGGGCTCCTCGTAGTAGAGGGCGAGCCAGTCGGGGAGCACGGCCCGGTGGCGGCCCAGGAGGTCGTTGGTCACGGCTGCACCAGCCCTTCGTAGGCGTCGGGGCGGCGATCGCGGTAGAAGGCCCACGTCTGCCGCACCTCTTCGATGAGGTCGAGGTCGATGTCCCGGACCACGAGCTCCTCCTCGCTGTCGCTGGCGACGTCCCCGACGAACTGCCCGCGCGGGTCGACGAAGTAGCTCGTGCCGTAGAAGTCGTTGTCGCCGTACTCCTCCTGGCCGACGCGGTTGATCGCGGCGATGTAGTACCCGTTGGCGACGGCCGCCGCGGGCTGCTCCAGCCGCCACAGGTGCGAGGACAGGCTCCGGTGGGTCGCGGAGGGGTTGTAGACCAGCTGGGCTCCGGCGAGGCCGAGCTGCCGCCAGCCCTCCGGGAAGTGGCGGTCGTAGCAGATGTACACGCCGACCCTTCCGACCTCCGTGTCGAAGACGGGCCAGCCGAGGTTCCCGGGCTTGAAGTAGAACTTCTCGCGGAAGCCCTTGAGCTGCGGGATGTGATGCTTGCGGTACTTGCCGAGGTAGGTGCCGTCGGCGTCGATCACGGCCGCGGTGTTGTAGTAGAAACCGGGCTGCTCCGCCTCGAACACCGGCGCGACGATCACCATGCCGGTCTCGCGCGCGAGCGCCCGCATCCGCCGCACGGTCGGCCCGTCGGGGACGGGCTCGGCCCAGCGGTAGTGCTCCGGCTCCTCGACCTGGCAGAAGTAGGGGCTGTTGAAGACCTCCTGGAACCCGATGATCTTCGCGCCCCGGCGGGCCGCCTCGCGGGCGTGGTCCTCGTGTTTCGCCACCATGGACTCGGTGTCGCCGGTCCAGGTGGCCTGGACCAGGGCGGCACGTACGACGTTGGCCATGAGCTGCTCCTTCGACGCGACGTCTGCGCCTCTACGCCCGTAGAAGCGGGCCGTAGAGCCACGAACGTAAGCCTCTGGCACGGGGTTGCCAAGACCATCGTCGCCAACCCGCGGGGCATTGCGCGATTCGCACTCCTGTGGGTGAGTCGCCCGGGGTGCGACGTCGCCGGTCAGGCGGCGAATCCCGCGACCCGCAGGGCGTGCACGAGGTCCCAGTGGCGCTCGTCCGAGACACCCCGGGCCGCCTCCAGAAGGAGCGGCACGAGGCGTCGCGGTTCGGGTTCGGCGCTGCGCGCGGCCTCCTCGGGAGTGCGGGCCCTGACATACGCGTCGAGCAGCACGCGCACCTCGCGGTGACGCCCCTCGGCGACCAGGCCGAGGATCGCGCGGCCGACCTCGCCCGGTGGTCGTGCGACCCCCTGCCGCAGCATGTGCCGGCCGTCGTCCGCCCGCCCGGCCCCGACCAGTGCGTCGGCGGCGGCGACCAGCCGTCCGGCGGGCAGCGAGGCGGCCTCCCACAGCACGGTCTGCCAGTCGGCGTCCAGCCCGGCCAGCTGCAGCCGCTCCGCGAGCAGCGGGAACCTGCCGGGTTCCCACGCGGCGGCCTCGGCCAGCAGCGCGTGGGCCTCCCCGCTGCGCCCTTCGCTTCGCAACCGGGCCAGCGTCTCCACGGTCCGTGCGACCTCGGCCCGGTCGTCGGCCCCGACCGCGTCGGTCTCCCGCGCCGGGCGCTCCGCCGCCACCTCCTCGGCGACCCCGGCGAAGCGCGCGCCGCGGAGGGTGCGGCCGGTGGTCGTGGGGGCTGGGGCGGGCAGGGTGGGCACGGCAGCGGCCGGCACGACGACGGGCGCGGCTTCCTCGTCCGCCATCCCGGCGAAGCGGGCACTGCCCCTACGGCGTTTGCGCTGCTTGGGGACGGTGAGGGGGCGAGGTGCTGAGGATTCGGGGGCGGCTGGGCCGGAGACGGGGGGTGGGGCGGCCGGGTCGGACGCCTGCGGTGGAGCCGGCGCAGGGGCTGGGGC
>NZ_JBEOXI010000096.1:0-25423 GCF_040296465.1 Streptomyces sp. NPDC002130 | reverse complement strand
CCTCCGCGTTCGACGCGGGCGATGGGGCCGGCGCAGGGGCTGGGGCCTCCGCGTTCGACGCGGGCGATGGGGCCGGCGCAGGGGCTGGGGCCTCCGCGTTCGACGCGGGCGATGGGGCCGGCGCAGGGGCTGGGGCCTCCGGGTTCGATGCGGGCGATGGGGCAGGAGGGCCGGGGGCCGAGGCCGGGGTGGTGAACGCGGCGGGCGCGTCACTCCCGGCAGGCTCCCGGTGAGCGGCCGACCACTGCGGGGCGTGACGGCGGGCTTCCGGGGGAACGGTGCCGTACCGGGCGTCGTGCCGGGTGTCCTGCCAGATGTCGTGCCGACCGGTGGCACCGGTCACCGTCGAGGGTCTCCCGGGGCCGGGCTGATCGCCGGCGGACGACGACGCCCCGCCGCCGTGCGCCCCCTCGGCAGCACCCCACGCCGCCGGGGACACCCCCCTCTCACGCCGGTCCACGTAGGCCATCCGGGCCCGGAGTTCCGCGCACCGCGCGCCGGCCCGCTCGTGGTCGTCCCGGGCCCAGGCCAGGTCCAGGCGCAAAGCGTCCGCCTGCTCGCGGGTCGTGGCGGAGGCCAGCCGGCGGGCGAGGGCGGCCTGGCGTTCGGCGGCGTACTTCTGCTCGCGGAGCATGACGTCGAGGCGGTCGCCGAGGGCGTCACGGCCCCCGGGCAGGGCGTCGTACGCGGCGAGCGCGGTGGCGTGCAGGGCGCGGGCGCGGTCCGTCTCCGGGCCGGCTCCCCCCGGGCCGTACTGCCCGGCGAGGTCCTGCAGCAGTGCCTCCACCACGTCCCAGGGCGGCATCTCGCGCCCGTCGAGGCAGGCCCTCATGCCCTCCGGGTCGCGCCGCCAGAACACGGCGCACCAGCCGCCGGACGGGTCGAGGCGTGCCAGCAGACCGTCCAGGTAGGTCGCGAACTCCCCGACTTCAGCCGGGAGTTGATCCGCCGCCATCGCTCAACTCCCGTGAGACCGGAGCAGTTTCGCCCCGTAGGCAACACCAGTCGTGTTACGGGGGTGCTACGGGGAGTTTTCACGCGCGGCGCAAGAGCCTCAGACGGGCGCCGGCGTGCACTGCCCGGCCAGTTCGTCCATGGACAGCCCGAGGACTCCGGCCAGCGCGGCCACCGTGAAGAAGGCCGGGGTCGGGGCCCGCCCGGTCTCGATCTTCCGCAGGGTCTCCGCGGAGATGCCCGCGCTCGCCGCGATCTCCGTCATGCTCCGGCCGCCACGCGCCTCACGCAGCAGCCGGCCGAGCCGCTCGCCGCGTTCGCGCTCTTCGGGGGTGAGAGGGGTGCGCACCATGACCCCATTCTAATACCGGTATAGTAATTGGCATGGTGGAGCTCAAGACAGACACTTCTATCGACGCGATGTACGAGGCGGGCCAGGTCGTCGCCCGGGCTCTGACGGCCGCCCGGGAGGCCGCCGCCGTGGGCGTCTCCCTGCTGGAACTGGACGAGGTGGCGCACGGCGTCCTGCGCGAGGCGGGCGCGACCTCACCCTTCCTCGGGTACCGCCCGTCCTTCGCACCGACCCCCTTCCCCGCCGTCCTGTGCGTCTCGGTCAACGACGCGATCGTGCACGGCATCCCGGACCGCTACCGCCTGCGCGACGGCGACCTCGTCTCCATCGACTTCGGCGCCGAACTGGGCGGCTGGGTCGGCGACTCCGCGCTCAGCTTCGTCGTCGGTACCCCGCGCGAGGCGGACCTCCGCCTGATCGAGACCGCCGAGCGGGCCCTCGCGGCCGGCATCGAGGCCGCCGTCGTCGGCAACCGCATCGGCGACATCGCCCACGCGATCGGCACGGTCTGCCGTGGCGCCGGCTACGGCATCCCGGACGGCTTCGGCGGCCACGGCATCGGCCGCCGGATGCACGAGGATCCCGGGGTGCCGAACGAGGGCCGCCCGGGGCGCGGCATGCGGCTGCGGCACGGCATGGTGCTGGCGATCGAGCCCATGGTCGTCGCGGGCGGCACGGACGACTTCCACGCGGCTTCCGACGGCTGGACCCTGAGGACGAACGACGGCTCCCGCGCGGCCCACGCCGAGCACACGGTGGCGATCACGGAATCCGGGCCGAGGATCCTCACGGCCCGCTGAGCCCCACACCGCGCCTGGTTCCTCCCGGTATGGCCCGAAGGTGCCTCTTGCCGAAGATCGTGCGAAGGTGTTCTACGAGCGCGCCCCAGGTGTAACCGGCTGCCACCCGGGTTACCCGACCCCGGCACGTCGACAAGCGAGGGCGTCCCCCGCCCGCGCGCCGGGGACGCCGGGAACGGAAGGCCCATGAGCAGCGGCTTCACCAGCCCGGAGGGCTACGGCTCGGATCCCTTCGGAGAATTCCTCGCACGCTTCTTCGGCGGACCGCGTCCCGGTCCCCGGCAGATCGATCTCGGCCGGCTGCTCAGCCAGCCGGCCCGGGAGCTCGTCCGCGGCGCCGCCCAGTACGCCGCCGAGCACGGCAGCCGGGACCTCGACACCCAGCATCTGCTGCGGGCGGCGCTCGCCACGGAGCCCACCCGCACCCTGCTCAGCAAGGCCGGTGCGAATCCCGACTCGCTGGCGTCGCAGATCGACGACCGGTCGGGACCGGCCCAGCACACCCCCGGCGACGCTCCGCCGCCGACCGCGCTGTCCCTCACCCCGGCCGCCAAGCGGGCCCTGCTGGACGCGCACGACATGGCCCGGGCTCGCGGCTACGGCTACATCGGCCCGGAGCACGTGCTCAGCGCCCTGGCCTCGAACCCCGACTCGGCCGCCGGGCACATCCTGAACGCGGCCCGCTTCGCCCCCTCGGAACCGCCCGAGGCGCCCGAGGTCCCGCAGTCCGAGCGCCCGCGCCCGACGAACACACCGACCCTCGACAAGTACGGCCGCGACCTCACCGAGCTGGCCCGCCAGGGCCGCATCGACCCGGTGATCGGCCGGGACCAGGAGATCGAGCAGACCGTCGAGGTCCTGTCCCGGCGCGGCAAGAACAACCCGGTGCTGATCGGTGACGCGGGAGTCGGCAAGACGGCCATCGTGGAGGGGCTGGCGCAGCGCATCTCCGAGGCGGACGTGCCCGATGTGCTGATCGGGCGCCGTGTGGTCGCCCTGGACCTCACGGGCGTGGTCGCGGGCACCCGTTACCGGGGCGACTTCGAGGAGCGGATGAACAACATCGTGGGCGAGATCCGCGCCCACTCCGACCAGCTGATCATCTTCATCGACGAGCTGCACACCGTCGTGGGGGCCGGTTCCGGTGGCGGCGACGGCAGCTCGATGGACGCCGGCAACATCCTCAAGCCGGCCCTCGCCCGGGGCGAGCTGCACATCGTGGGAGCCACCACGCTGGAGGAGTACCGCCGGATCGAGAAGGACGCGGCGCTGGCCCGCCGCTTCCAGCCGATCATGGTGCCCGAGCCCACGGCAGCGGACGCCGTCGAGATCCTGCGCGGCCTCCAGGACCGCTACGAGGCCCACCACCAGGTCCGCTACACCGACGAGGCCCTGGTCGCGGCCGTGGAGCTGTCGGACCGCTACCTCACCGACCGCCGCCTGCCCGACAAGGCCATCGACCTCATCGACCAGGCCGGTGCCCGGGTGCGGCTGCGGGCCCGGACGAAGGGCACGGACGTACGGTCCATGGAGCGGGAGCTGGAGCAGCTGACCCGGGACAAGGACCAGGCCGTCGCGGACGAGCAGTACGAGCAGGCCACCCAGTTGCGCGACCGGATCGTGGAGCTGAAGCAGCGGATCACCGACGCCGGCGGCGACGGCGAGGTCGACGAGGGTCAGGACCTGGTGGTCGGGGCCGAGTCGATCGCCGAGGTGGTGTCCCGGCAGACCGGCATCCCGGTCAGCAGCCTCACCCAGGAGGAGAAGGACCGCCTGCTGGGCCTGGAGGAGCATCTGCATGAGCGGGTGGTCGGCCAGGACGAGGCCGTGCGGGTCGTCTCGGACGCCGTGCTGCGCTCCCGCGCCGGGCTCGCGGCCCCCGACCGCCCGATCGGCAGCTTCCTCTTCCTCGGCCCGACGGGTGTCGGCAAGACCGAACTGGCCCGGGCGCTCGCCGAGTCACTGTTCGGCAGCGAGGACCGTATGGTCCGGCTCGACATGAGCGAGTACCAGGAGCGCCACACCGTCAGCCGGCTGGTCGGCGCCCCGCCCGGCTACGTCGGCCACGAGGAGGCGGGCCAGCTCACCGAGGTCGTGCGCCGCCACCCGTACTCGCTGCTCCTGCTGGACGAGGTGGAGAAGGCCCACCCGGACGTCTTCAACATCCTGCTTCAGGTCCTCGACGACGGCCGGCTGACCGACTCCCAGGGCCGCACGGTGGACTTCAGTAACACCGTCATCGTGATGACGAGCAACCTCGGCTCCGAGGCGATCACCCGCCGGGGCGCCACGACGGGCTTCGCCGCGGGCGGCGCCGACGCGGACGAGGAGGCCCGGCGCGAGCAGATCCTGCGCCCGCTGCGCGAGCACTTCCGTCCCGAGTTCCTCAACCGCATCGACGAGATCGTGGTCTTCCGCCAGCTGACCACGGAGCAGCTGCGCCGGATCACCAACCTTCTGCTGGACCGCACCCGGTCCCTGGTGCAGAACAAGGGCATCACGGTGACCTTCACCGACCGGGCGGTGGAGTGGCTGGCCGAACGCGGCTACCAGCCGGAGTACGGCGCCCGCCCGCTCCGCCGCACGATCCAGCGCGAGGTGGACAACGAGCTGTCACGCCTGTTGCTGGACGGCAGGGTCTCGGAGAACGGCCGAGTGACGGTGGATGTGCGGGACGGCGCCTTGGCGTTCGAGACCGAAGAGGCAGCCGCGCCCTCGCCCTAGGGGCGCGGGGAACTGCGCGACCAGCCCCCGCGCACCCGCACCCGGCAACTCAACGCACAGGCCGCACCACCATCGCCGACCCCCCACCCCGCCGCACGGTCTCAGCGGCTGCCAGCCACTTCCCACCCGGCAGCCGCTGCACACCCGTGGCCGCACCGATCTCCGGGTTGACCTTGAAGGAGTGCCCGATCGCCTCCAGCTGCTTCCGCAACTCGGCGTTGTCGTACAGTCCGGGCTCCAGCTCGGTCTGCGCGGCGTTCCGCTGACTGGCCCGGGGCGCCGCGATCGCGTCGACCAGCGGCAGCCCCCGGTCGACGAACCCGGTGAGCGTCTGCAGAACGGTCGTGATGATCGTCGCGCCACCGGGCGAACCCAGCGCCACGACGGGTTTGTGGTGCCGGTCCAGCACGATCGTCGGCGAGATGGACGACCGCGGCCGCTTGCCGGGCCCCGGCAGGTTCGGGTCGTGCACGGCCGGGTTCGCCGGGGTGAAGGAGAAGTCGGTCAGCTCGTTGTTGAGGATGAAGCCCCGCCCGGGGACGGTGATGCCGCTGCCGCCGGTCTGCTCGATGGTGAGGGTGTAGGCGACGACGTTGCCCCACTTGTCGGCCACCGTGAGGTGCGTGGTGCTGTCACCCTCGTAGGTCGTGGGAGCCGCCTTGCCCCCCGAGCCGCAGCGCGCGGGATCGCGCGGGTCCCCCGGCGCCACGGGACTCGTGAGCACCGCGTCGTCCTTGATGAGGCACTCGCGCGAGTCGGCGAACCGCTGCGACAGCAGTTCCTTCGTCGGCACGTCCTCGAAGGCGGGGTCACCCACCCAGCGGCCCCGGTCGGCGAACGCGATCCGGCTGGCCTCGATGAAGCGGTGCAGGTAGCGGGCCTTGCTCGCCTTGGACAGGTCGGTCCGCTCCAGGATGTTGAGCGCCTCACCGACCGTTGTGCCTCCGGAGGAGGACGGCGCCATGGAGTACACGCCGAGACCCCGGTAGGAGGTCCTGGTGGGCGCCTGGAGCTTGGTGCGGTAGGCGGCCAGGTCCTTCGCGGTCAGGTCGCCGGGCCGGGCGTTCCAGCCGGAGCCGGGGTCCACCGGGGGCTTGTTGACGGTGTCGACGATGTCCCGGCCGAGGCGGCCGCGGTAGAGCGTGTCGACGCCCTTGTGCCCCAACTCCGCGTAGGTGCGGGCGAGATCGGGGTTCTTGAAGGTGGAGCCGACGACGGGGAGCTGCCCGCCCGGCAGGAACAGCTCGGCGGTGTCCGGGAAGTAGCGGAAGCGGGTCTCGTTGGACCCGGTCTGTGAGCGGAAGGTCTGGTCGACGGTGAAACCGTCGCGTGCCAGCCGCTCGGCCGGCTTCAGGACACTCGCGAGCCGCTTGCTGCCCCACCGGTCGAGCGCCGTCTGCCAGGTGGCGGGCGTCCCCGGCGTGCCGACGCTCAGGCCGCTGCTGACGGCGTCGGCGAAGGCGAGGGGCTTGCCGTTCTCGACGAAGAGGTCCTTGTCCGCGCTCAGCGGTGCGGTCTCGCGGCCGTCGATGGTGCGTACCGTGCGGGACTTGGCGTCGTAGTACACGAAGTAGCCGCCCCCGCCGATGCCGGCGGAGTAGGGCTCGGTGACGCCGAGCGCGGCCGCCGTGGCGACGGCGGCGTCGACGGCGTTGCCGCCCTTCCTCAGGACTTCGATCCCGGCGGCGGAGGCGTCCGGGTCGACGCTCGAGACGGCGCCGCCGTAGCCGACGGCCAGCGGGGATTTCCCACCGCCGGTGCCCGGCGCGGCGGATGGCGGGGCCGCCGCTCCCACCGACACCACCACGGCGGCCGAAACCGCCAGGACCGTCAGATTCCGTGCGACAGGGCGACGCATCCGCACCTCCAGTCAAAGGCCGTCCGCGCAGCTTAATTCATCGCCATGGTCGCGTCAGGCAGGCGTCGAACACCGGTGCGTCGGGCCCGCTAGCATGCCCGCCCATGAATGACGACGTGCGCAACATCGTTCTGGGTGTGGTCGCGGCGGGCATCAGTGCGACGCTGGGCTGGCTCGCCCGTACGTTTCTGTGGAAGCGGAAACTCCGGCGCAAGCAGGCCTTCTTCGGCCTGCCCGAGAACTCCGAGTCGCTGCTCGTCGTCAACCGCGACCCGGCCGCCTCCGAGCCGGCGGTCCACCGCTTCGACGTGTACGCGCTCCTGGAGCTCTCCGCGCTGATCAAGGACTGTGGAGCGAACCTCCATGTGGTCACGCACGACACCGCCCATCAGGGCTTCGGGGAGCGCACCGAGTTCTGCGTGGGCGGCCCGGGCTCGAACCGGCGCATGGTGGCGCACATGGCGGCCATGCTGCCCGGCGTGCGCGTCAACGTCGATCCCGAACCGGGGCCGGACCGAGGCGCCTTCCAGATAGGAAGCGAGCGCTATCGCATGAACCCCGGCGTCACGGAGTACGTGATACTGGCCCGGCTCACCGCCGGTGACCGACGCGAGACGCGCCCCGTGTTCCTCTTCTGCGGCCAGCGGGCGATCACCAATCAGGCGGCCACCCGCTACCTCGCACGCCACCATGAACGCCTGAGCCGCAAGTACGGCACCGGCTCCTTCGTCGTCCTGCTCAAGGTGATCAACTCACAGGCGTACGGCCCGGACGTCGTGGAACTGGTGGGGGACGTGACCCGGGCGGCACAGGCACCCCTGCCCGAGGCCACTGCTCCACGCAATACACACCGCGCCTCCTAGACTCCTCCACTGCGCAACAATCGTTACTGGCACGTAACTTACCGACGGGTTACCCCTGGTAAAGGGTCGAGGTTACCGTTCGGTCACTTTGCACTGACACGAGTGAGGAGTGACCGTGGGACCCCACCGCAAGGCCCTGCGCACCACCGCCGTAGGCGCCGTCTCGGCGACCCTGGTCGCCGGCACCGCCCTCGGATTCGCCCCCACCGCCCAGGCTGCCCCGAACCCCGTCCGCTTCGTCGACATCGCAGGCGACGGCGGCACCGTCCTCAAGGCCAACGTCGTCACCCCGGCCGGGGCCGGCGACGCCGACCGCTACCCGCTGCTCGTGATGCCCACGAGCTGGGGTCTGCCCCAGGTCGAGTACCTGGCCCAGGCACAGAAGCTCGCCGACTCCGGCTATGTCGTCGTCACCTACAACGTGCGCGGCTTCTGGCAGTCGGGCGGCGAGATAGAGGTGGCGGGCCCGCCCGACATCGCCGACGCGTCGAAGGTCATCGACTGGGCGCTCGCCCACACCCCCGCCGACGCCGGGCACATCGGCATGGCGGGCGTCTCCTACGGCGCGGGCATCAGCCTGCTCACCGCCGCGCACGACAAGCGGGTCAAGGCGGTCGCCTCACTCAGCGGCTGGGCCGACCTGATCGGTTCGATCTACGCCGGACGCACCCAGCACCTCCAGGCCGCCGCCCTGCTGGACGGCGCGAGCGTGGTGACGGGCCGCCAGAGCGCGGAACTGCGGCAGACGTTCGACGACTTCTACGGCTCCAACCTGGCGAAGGAGCCGGAGCTCATCGCCTGGGGGAAGAAACGTTCCGCTGCGACCTATGTCGACCGGATCAACGACAACGGCGCGGCCATCATGCTCGCCAACGCCTGGGGCGACAGCGTCTTCCCGCCCAACCAGTACGCCGACTTCTACGAGAAGCTGACCGGCCCGAAGCGGCTGGAGATGCGACCCGGCGACCACGCCACCGCCGAGCTGACCGGCCTGTTCGGGCTGCCCAACGACGTGTGGAAGGACACCGAGCGCTGGTTCGACCACTACCTCAGGGGCGAGGACAACGGCATCGACCGTGAGCAGCCCGTCCAGCTCAAGTCCCGTTCCACCGGCGGTTACGAGGGCTACCCGGACTGGAAGTCGGCCGGCGCGACCGACCGGAAGATCGCCCTCGGTGGCTCGAAGACGATCCGCGCGAACGTCAACTCCGGGGCGGACGGCGGTGTCGTCTTCCTGTCCAGCATCCTCGACCAGGTGGCCCAGCTGCCGCCGATGGCCTCGATCCCGCTGCTCCCCCGCCGCTGGGCCGCCGTCTGGCAGACGGAGAAGTCCGCCACCGTCCAACAGGTACGCGGGACCACGGCGTTGCACACGACGCTCACCCCGACCAAGGAGAGCGGCACCCTCGTCGCCTATCTGTACGACGTGGGGCCGCTCGGCCTCGGCAAGCTGGTCACCCACGCGCCGTACACCTTCCACGGGCGCACCCCCGGAAAGCCGTTCGGCGTCGACCTGGAGCTGTACTCCACGGCCTACGACGTCCCGGCCGGGCATCGCCTCGCCCTGGTCGTCGACACGGTCGACCCGCTCTACATCGAGCACAACCCGTCCGGCGCGCAGCTGACCTTCTCCTCGCCGGCGAACGACCCGTCGTACGTGTCGGTTCCGCTGCGCGAGCAGTGATCTCCGGCTGCCGCCGGACGGGCCTGGCCGATGTGAACCGCCTGCCCCCGTGGCCTTCGGGCCGTGGGGGCCGCACCCGGTGGGAATGCCCCGCGGACCGGGCGGGCGGTCTGCTCCCCCTGGCGGGATCGGCGGCCTTCGGCGAAGTCCCCCTCTCCGACAGGGATGAAGGGAACATCGTAGTCGAGGTCCGATGCGATGAGCCGTCCGGTGCCCGCCCGTTCAGTGCTTGAGGATCTTGGAGAGGAAGTCCCTGGCGCGGTCGCTGCTCGGGTTGGTGAAGAACTCGTCCGGGGTGCGGTCCTCGACGATCCTGCCGTCGGACATGAACACGACGCGGTTGGCGGCCGAGCGGGCGAAGCCCATCTCGTGCGTGACGACGATCATGGTCATGCCTTCGCGGGCGAGTTGCTTCATGACCTCCAGCACCTCGTTGATCATCTCCGGGTCGAGGGCCGAGGTCGGCTCGTCGAAGAGCATCGCCTTGGGCTCCATGGCCAGGGCGCGGGCGATGGCCACGCGCTGCTGCTGACCGCCGGAGAGCTGCGCCGGGTACTTGTCCGCCTGGTTGGCGACGCCGACCCGGTCGAGGAGCTCCCGGGAGCGCTCGTCGGCGTCCTCCTTACGGCGCCCGCGGACCTTGATCTGCCCCAGGGAGACGTTCTGCAGCACCGTCTTGTGGGCGAAGAGGTTGAACGACTGGAAGACCATGCCTACGTCGGCGCGCAGCCGGGCCAGGGGCTTGCCCTCCTCCGGCAGCGGCTGCCCGTCGAGGACGATCTGCCCGGACTCGATGGTCTCCAGGCGGTTGATCGCCCGGCAGAGGGTCGACTTTCCCGACCCCGACGGGCCGATGACCACGACCACCTCCCCCCGGCCGACCGTGAGGTTGATGTCCTGCAGGACATGCAGCTCCCCGAAGTGCTTGTTGACGTCACGCAGCTCGATCAGCGGCTCGCCGGCCATACTCAGCCCTACTCACTCTCAGCTGTGTGGTGGTTGCCGCAACGTATCCAGGCAAGATCGAACGTGACGGGCGACACGCACTTTTCGATCATTAGCCGTATTTACGTCGGACTTTGGGCCAAAGGTTCTGGCCAGGGGGCTCATGACTCGGCGACTTCCGCGTACAACTGCGACAGCTCGGGCACCCCGTACGCGGCCCACTCGTGGCCGGAGTCGACGACGTCGAACTCGCGGCCGGAGTCCAGTCGTACGACGGGCTGACCGTCGGGACGGATCTCCCAGGCGGCGCCCGGTACGGTGCGCACGATGACGCTGCCCAGGTAGAGACCGGCGTCGTTGCCCAGCCAGGTCAGGGTCTCCTCGTCGTCCCGCCAGCGCGGCAAGAGCTGGTCCAGGGCCTCCAGCGAGGCCGCCGTGTCGTCCAGCCGGACACCCGCCCGGGACGCCTGGGAGCGCAGCAGCTCACACTCGGCGAGGAGTTCCGCGATGCCCGCCGGATCGGGGAACCCGACCTTCTGGCGCCGGTGGCCCAGGAAAGGGATGTTCATACTCCTAGCGTGTCATTCGTACCGCCGTACGCACCACAGGGCGCGCGGGCCCGCCGATCCGGGTCGAGTTCAGGCCGAGTTCACGCGACGCGCGTTGACGGGTCACCGCTGTCTCCCTAACTTCACCGTGCGTCTTTGCGTCTCGGCTGTCGTTGTCCCTTCGGTTCCGTCCCTGTGGTTCGGGTTGTCGCGTCGTGTGTCGCTGAGCGGGAGGAGTCGGCCGTGCGCCGATGTGTCCGGGGCATCCTGGTCGTCCTGGCCCTGTGCGGGTCGCTGGTCCCGGCGGTGTCCGCCCAGGCCGTCGCGGAGGGGCGGGCCGCGCCGGTGCCGCTGGAGCGGCTGTTCGACAACGTGGCCGTCAGCGACGACAGCAGGCCCGCGGAGGCCGACTTCGACGGGTCCGGCGCCTCCCTGTCGGCGCGGGACCTCACCGCCGCGGGCTGGACGCCCGGCCGCGCCCTCACGGTGCAGGGCGCCCGGCTGACCTGGCCGAAGCGGCAGCCGGGCGAGCCGGACAACGTGCGCGCCGCCGGGCAGGACGTCCGGGTCGCGGGGCGGGGTGACGCCCTCGCCTTCCTGGTCGCGGGCACCGCCGGCACGGAGGTGGGCGGCGCGGGCACGGTCACGTACGCGAACGGCACCCGCTCCGGGTACCGGCTGACCGCTCCCGACTGGCGCACCGGGCCGCTCGCGACCAAGGCGGTGGCCGTGCCGCACATCAACACACCCGGCGGCCAACTCGCCCGGCAGGCCCGCCTGTACGTCGTGACGGTGCCGCTGGTTCCGGGCCGGGCGGTGACCTCCGTCCGGCTGCCGAGCGCGGCCGGACTGCACGTCTTCGCGATGTCGGTACGGACCGCCACCCGGGGCTGGACGGGCAGCTGGGCGACGTCCACGGGCGGCTACGCCGCCGTGGGCCCCTGGACGGACCGGACCCTGCGGCTGGTCGTGCACACATCGGCCGCCGGGCCCCGGGTGCGGGTGCGGTTCGACAACACCTTCGCGGCGGCTCCGGTACGGATCGGGAGTGCCACGGTCGCGGTGCAGGCGACGGGCGCGGCCTCGCGGGGCACGCCGGTGGCGCTGTCGTTCGGCGGTGCGGCGGGCGTGACGGTCCCGGCCGGGGCACAGGCGTACAGCGATCCGCTCGGCTTCTCCGTCCCGGCGGACACCAATCTCCTGGTGAGCTTCCATCTGCCCGGGACGGTGGCGGCGGCGCCCGTGCACGGGCTCGCGCAGCAGCGCTCCTACGTGAGCGAGCCGGGCGATCACGCGGCGGACGGCTCCCCCGGGGCGTACACCTCGGTGATCACCCGCTGGCCGCTGCTCGCCGGGGTCGACGTGAGCGGCGGGCCCGGGTCCGTGGTGCTGCTCGGCGACTCCATCACCGACGGCGACAAGTCCACACCGGATGCCAACCGGCGCTGGCCGAACGTCCTGGCCGCCCGGCTCCTGAAGCAGAGCACCGTCCCGCGGTACGGCGTGCTGAACGCGGGCGTCTCGGGCAACCGCGTGACCACCGACCGGTACCCCGGCGACGGGGTGTCCACGGACACGGCCGGCGTGAGCGCCCTGCACCGCTTCGACCGGGACGTCCTGGCCCAGCCGTCGGCGCGTACGGCCGTCGTCTTCGAGGGCGTGAACGACCTGCGGTGGGGAACCTCGGCGGAACAGCTGGTCGCGGGGCTGCGCGAGCTCGCGGCGCGGGGCCACGCCCGGGGACTGAGGATGCTCGCGGCGACGATCCTGCCCTGCGAGGGCGAGGCGCGGTGCACCCCCGCCGTCGATGCCGAGCGGGGCGTGGTGAACGAGTGGATCCGCGACGGCGGAGCCTTCGACGGTGTGCTCGACTTCGACGCGGTGGTCCGTGATCCGCAGCGGCCTTCCCGGATGCTCCCCGCCTACGACAGCGGGGACCACCTGCACCCGGGCGACGCGGGGCTGACGGCCCTGGCGGACTCGGTCGACCTGGGGCTGCTGCGGCCCTAGACGTCCAGGTCCACGACCACGGGCGCGTGGTCGGAGGCGCCCTTGCCCTTGCGCTCCTCACGGTCCACGTACGCGTCGCCGACCGCCTTCGCGAAGGGCGCGTTGCCGTACACCAGGTCGATGCGCATGCCGCGGTTCTTCGGGAAGCAGAGCTGGCGGTAGTCCCAGTAGGTGAACGGGTGCTCGTACTTGAGGGGACGCGGGACCACGTCCGACAGGCCCGCCTCGCGCAGGGAGGCCAGGGCGGCGCGCTCGGCGGCGGTGACGTGGGTCGAGCCCTCGAAGAAGGCGGGGTCGAAGACGTCGTCGTCCGTCGGCGCCACGTTGTAGTCGCCCATCACCGCGAAGGGGCGGCTGCCCGCCGCGTCACCGGCGACGGCGGCCTTGAGCGCCTCGAACCACTGGAGCTTGTAGGCGTAGTGGGGGTGGTCCACCTCACGGCCGTTCGGCACGTAGACCGACCAGACGCGGAGCGGGCCGCAGGTCGCCGAGATGGCGCGGGGTTCCACCGAGCCGTCGAAGCCGGGGTCGCCGGGCAGGCCCTTGACGACGTCCTCGATGCCGACGCGGGAGAGCACCGCCACGCCGTTCCACCGGCCGGTCGCGTGGACCGCCGACTCGTATCCCAGCTCGCGCAGTTGCTCCGACGGGAACTGCTCCTCGGCGACCTTGGCCTCCTGGAGGCACAGCACGTCCGTGCCGCTGCTCTCCAGCCAGGCCAGGAGCCTCGGCAGGCGGGCGGTGATCGAGTTCACGTTCCAGGTCGCGATGCGCATGCCCCACAACCTACCCGGCGGGTCTGACAACGCCGCCGGCCCCGTCAGACCTCGGCGGACTCCCCGGGCGTCAGCCGCAGGTGCTCCGAGCCGCCGAGCTGCCCGATCTGCCGGTCGTAGATGGGTCGGGCCAGGTCGGTGAGGAGGGCGTCGTGGATGTCGTAGGCGCGTTGCGGCTTCAGCTCGCGCACGTAGTCGATGACCTCGGAGATCTTGCTCCAGGGGGCCATGACGGGGAGCATCAGCGTCTCCACCGGGTGGTCCGGGACGGTGAGCGCGTCGCCGGGGTGGAAGACCTTGCCCTCGTCGACGAGGTAGCCGACGTTGGTGATGCGCGGGATGTCCGGGTGGATCACCGCGTGGAGTTCGCCGTGCACCTGGACGTCGAAACCGGCGGCGGTGAAGGTGTCGCCGTGGCCGACGGTGTGGACACGGCCGGGGAAGGCGGACGAGATCTTCTCCGCGACCGCCTTCAGGGTCCAGATCTCGGCGGCCGGGTTGTGCTCCATCGCGGCGCGCAGCCGGGACTCGTCGCAGTGGTCGGGGTGCTCGTGGGTGACGAGGATGGCGTCCGCGCCGAGCGCGGCGTCCTCCTCGCTGAACCCACCGGGATCGAGGACGAGGGTCCGGCCGTCCTTCTCCAGCCGGACGCAGGCGTGCGACTTCTTCGTGAGCTTCATGGAGTCCATCCTGCCTCCGCGCTTCCCGCGGGCTCACTCCCGGGGCGTGGTCTCCTCGCGAATGACCTGCTGGGCCACCTTGAACGCGCTGTTCGCGGCCGGGACGCCGCAGTAGACGGCCGCCTGGAGCAGCACTTCCTTGATCTCGCCCGGGGTGAGGCCGTTGCGCAGGGCGGCTCTGGTGTGGAAGGCCAGCTCGTCCAGATGACCGCCGGCGACCAGGGCGGTGAGGGTGACACAGCTGCGGGTGCGCCGGTCGAGGCCGGGGCGGTCCCAGATCTCGCCCCAGGCGTACCGGGTGACGAGCTCCTGGAAGTCGCCGGAGAAGTCGTCGGCCTGGGCGAGCGCCCGGTCGACGTGCGCGTCGCCCAGCACCTCGCGGCGGACCTTGATCCCGGCGTCGTACGGGTCGGGCCGCCCCTGGACCTGAGGCGGTACGACGACCGGGGCGATCTCGGCGACGGGCCCCGACTGCGGGGGCTGCGGCGGGGCGGGAGACAGGACCGGCTTGAGGGCGGCCTGGGGCAGGGCGGTCTGGCCGGTGGACATCTCGAAGGCGGGCTGCCAGGCGGTGGAGAAGTGCCGCACCAGCAGGTCGGTGACCGCCGCGGGCTGTTCCACCGGGACCAGGTGGGAGGCGCCCGGGACGACGGCGAGACGGGCGTCGGGGATGCCGGCGACCAGCGTGCGGGCCTCGGCGGGGCCGGTGACCTGGTCGTCCGATCCGACCAGGACCAGGGTCGGGACGCCGACCCGCGCGAGTTCGGGGCGGACGTCGAACGAGGCGAGCGCCTCGCAGGAGGCGATGTAGCAGCCGGGGTCGGTGGTGCGCACCATCTGCACGGCCCACTCGGTGATCGCGGGCTGCGCGGCGGCGAACCCGCCGGTGAACCAGCGCTCCGGGGCGGTACGGGCGATCGGGTCGAGGCCGTTCGTGCGGACGATCACGCCGCGCTGGCGGAACTCGTCGGCTGTGCC
Source organism: Streptomyces sp. NPDC002130 (assembly GCF_040296465.1). Taxonomy (NCBI): domain Bacteria; kingdom Bacillati; phylum Actinomycetota; class Actinomycetes; order Kitasatosporales; family Streptomycetaceae; genus Streptomyces; species Streptomyces sp. NPDC002130. Next base: position 10,251 of record NZ_JBEOXI010000096.1, on the reverse strand, counting down.
GAAGCGGGGCGAGGCGGCGATCAGGGCGAGCGAGGCGAGCCGCTCCGGGTGGCGCAGGGCCAGCTCGATGCCGACGGCGCCGCCGAGCGCGCAGCCCGCGTAGCCGAAGCGCTGCACTCCGAGGCCTTCGAGGGTGGCCAGCAGCCGCGTGGTGATGTCACCCACGGAGCCCGCCGGGTACGCGGGAGCTCCGCCGTGGCCGGGCAGGTCGAACCGGAAGACGCGCCACTGCTTGGTCAGCTCGGGGATCTGGCGGTCCCACATGTGCCATGTGGTACCCAGTGAGGGACCCAGGATCAGGACTGGGGCCTCTTCTGGCCCGTCAAAGCGGTATTGCAGGGTGTTCGACGGTGTCTCACTCACGCCCCAGACCCTCTCACGTATCACGGACGCCCCTATAACGCGGGGGTGCTTGAAACCGGTCTGAACAGGTTGAATACCTCGCGGGCTGCGTATCGCTTGAGGCATCGGACAATCTCATGACGGGTCCTGCCCTCTTGCGTGCGGCGTTCGTAGTACGCCTGGGTGCGGGGGTTGTGGCGCAGCCGGGTGAAGACGATGCGGTGCAGAGCGGCGTTCGCCTGTCGGTCGCCGCCGTAATTGAGCCGGCGCGTGCTCCGCCGGCCAGAGGAGTACTCGATGGGGCTGACTCCGCAAAGGGCAGCAAAGGACGCCTCGGTGTTCAGCCGCTCGGGGTTGTCTCCCATGGTGATCAGGAGAGTGACGGCGCTGTCCGGACCGATACCTACCGGTGTCAGCAGCTGTGGGGCGTGACGCTCAACGAGCCGGGTCAGGCGTTGGTTGAGCTCGTCGAGCTGTCCGGTGAGTTGTTCGATGCGCTCGGCGAGCATGCGCAGCGTCATGTGGGTGGCCTGGGTCACCGCGTCCTCGTCTCCCCCACCGTCGCGTGGGCTGAAGCGCGCGCAGGTGCGGAACAGCTCGGCATTGCCGAGGTTCGACAGCCGTTCCCGCAGGGCGCGGGTCGGCTATGACCAGGACGGCCTTGAGCTGATTGATCGCCTGGGTCCGTGCCTTGACCGCGGAGTCCTTGGCGAGTTTGTACATCCGGGCGCTGTGCACCGGACCGTCACCGGACTTGGCCCGAGCCCGGGCGCGACCGCTGAGCACAGCTCGCGCTGCGGCCTGCGCGTCGAGCGAGTCCGACTTGCCGAGCAGACGGCGGGCCGTGCGGTCGGGCCGGTTGACTTCGAACACCTCGACGTGCTGAGCCAGCAGGTAGCGGGAGAGGCCCGCTCCGAAGGTGCCCGTGCCCTCCACGCCGGCCCGGCGCACCGTCCCCCGCTTGCGGGCCCAGAAGGCCGTGCTCGCCCCGACTCTCGCGGAGGCGGCCCGTACGGCATCGACCAAGGCATTCGTGCTGCTGGACGGCACCCCGCTGCCCATCGACCGCATCGCCGCCGACCGGCCCTTCTCCGGAAAGCACAAGAAACACGGGATGAACGTGCAGGTCCTGGCCCATCCGTCCGGCCGGCTGCTGTTGGCCCCGCAGCCGGGGTCTGCGCTCGACGACCAGCGGGCAGGGCCCGGCTCAGGGCAAACTCATCGCCAACGAGACAGGGCGGGGTCGGCGCATGGCCCCGCCCACGGGGTTCCCACCTGTCTCTCTGGCCGGGCTCTCCCCTCGTCCCGGCCTCGAGTGGTCCAGAAGCTCCTCACGGTGTGGACTTTCCGACACAGAGGGAGTCATGGACACGTCACTCGACGCAGGGAGTTGGTGAGGCGCCCTGACTTTAGAAGAAGTGCTTGCGCCCACCGACCGCGCGACCGGTCGCACCCAGGATCCACAGGATGGCGCCAACCAGAATGAGGATGCCACCGATCGTCGTCAGCAGACCCATGCCGACAAGCAGGCCGATGATCAGCAGAATAAGCCCAAGAATGATCATTTTTAACCCCATCGTCAGTTCCGGCTCAAGCGCGTGTGCGTATGAGCTTCACAAGGGCCTGAGTTCGTCCCTTGGTGGGTGGATCCCGACTAGTTCCGAATGCCAGGACCTCGGTGCGATAGCCCTTGTGCCCGGCGACACGGTGTTCACGCCCTCCTTCGAAACTTCGTTCAGTACGCCATCTCCTCGACCGTCCTCTGCTCCGGAAGGTCCTTCCACCCCGGACGGTTTGGGCGTTGGTGACGGAGACACTGGGCAGCGGCGCCTACGGGCAGACGCCCCTATAACGGGGGGACGCTGGATACCGTCCTGACCAGGTTGAAGACCTCTCGGGCGGCATATCGCTTGAGGCATCGGATGATCTCATGTCGGGTCTTGCCCTCCTGGGCGCGGCGTAGTACGCCTGGGTGCGGGGATCGAAGCGCAGGCGGGTGAACACGATGCGGTGCAAGGCCGCGTTCGGCTGACGGTCGCCGCCGTGGTTGGGCCGACGCGTGCGCCGCCGGCCCGACGAATACTCGATGGGGCTGACTCCAGACAGGGCGGCGAAGGACGCCTCGGAGTTCAGCCGCTCGGGATTGTCCCCCATGGTGATCAGGAGAGTGACGGCGCTGTCCGGACCGATGCCCACCGGTACAAGTAGCTGTGGGGCATGATGTCGACGAGCCGGGTCAGGCGTTGGTTCAGCTCATCGATCTGTCCGGCGAGCTGCTCGATGCGCTGGGCCAGCAGGCTCAGGGTGATGTGAGTGGCCTGAGCCACGGCGTCCTCGTCTACCCTCGTGGCGGCCTTGTGCGCGGGGCCGTCACGCATCACCCCTCGGCCGACGCGACGTCGAGCACAGGCACAGCGTGTCCTGCCGTAGCCGAGAGAACATGCAGATCTCGCACGGTTCCTTCCAGGAGGCATCCCGTCATGGTCCTCTTCCTGATCCTGCTCATCGCCGGAATCGCGCTGGTCGCCATCGACGCGGCCGTCGACGGCATTCCCTACCTGATGTCCATCGGCGTACTGCTTCTCATCGTCGATCTGCTCTACCTGGCGCCCGCTCCATCTGGCGCTCCACCCGGCGCCCGGCCCGCTGACCGGCTCCCGAATGCCCCAGACGAGTTCCGGCCTGACAGCACAACAGCCAGAGCAACCGTTGGCGCAAGGGCACCCGGCGCGCGTAGCAGCGCTGGACCGAGGACCAGGACGCGGTCAGCAATTCGGCGTGCTGCGGGCTGATCCCGACGGACTTCCGTTCGTCCGGGAGGCGTTCAGCGAGCGGGGTGACGACCCAGAACGTCCCGCCAGGCGGGAGAAGGCATGAGGCCGCCAGCGGCGAGGGCTTCGAAGGTTCGCAGGCTGAAAGGCGAGCCACGCTCCGGTGGCCTGGGCCCGTCCTTGGAGTTCATCGGGAGCGAGTTCCTGGCGGACCGCCCTCTGGAGTCCGCCGTGGCACACCGCAGCGCCGGTTCGGATGACCATGCCGATGCCGATGTCCCGGTCGGCGTGTGTTCGGACGGTTCTGCCCCACCGCCACGCGGGGGGGGGGAAGCGCCCAGGTGGCTGTGCCGAACGACGCCCCTCGTGACATACACGGCGCCATCGCGGATATGGGTCGCGCTATACGCTGAGGCCCTGGGCCGCCGTCACCGTGCCGATCTTGGCCGTGGTCGTCACTGTGGCTGATGGACCACTCCAGGTGCTATTTCCCGGAGTCGCATCCGTATCGCCCGTACTCTTCGTGTGTCTACGGCGTCACAGAGCGGGCGCCAAAACCACTGGAGGCAACACCCCGTGCTGATTGCTCAGCGTCCCTCGTTGGCCGAAGAGGTCGTCGACGAGTTCCGCTCCCGGTTCGTGATCGAGCCGCTGGAGCCGGGCTTCGGTTACACCCTCGGCAACTCCCTGCGCCGGACCCTCCTCTCCTCGATCCCGGGTGCGGCGGTCACGTCCATCCGCATCGACGGCGTGCTGCACGAGTTCACCACCGTGCCGGGCGTCAAGGAGGACGTCACCGACCTTATCCTCAACATCAAGCAGCTGGTCGTCTCCTCGGAGCACGACGAGCCGGTCGTGATGTACCTGCGCAAGCAGGGCCCGGGTCTGGTCACCGCCGCCGACATCGCGCCCCCGGCCGGTGTCGAGGTGCACAACCCCGACCTCGTCCTCGCCACGCTCAACGGCAAGGGCAAGCTGGAGATGGAGCTCACGGTCGAGCGTGGCCGCGGTTACGTCTCCGCCGTGCAGAACAAGCAGGTCGGCCAGGAGATCGGCCGGATCCCGGTCGACTCGATCTACTCGCCGGTTCTCAAGGTCACCTACAAGGTCGAGGCCACGCGTGTCGAGCAGCGGACCGACTTCGACAAGCTGATCGTCGACGTCGAGACCAAGCAGGCCATGCGCCCGCGTGACGCCATGGCGTCCGCCGGCAAGACCCTGGTCGAGCTGTTCGGTCTGGCCCGCGAGCTCAACATCGACGCCGAGGGCATCGACATGGGCCCCTCCCCCACGGACGCCGCCCTCGCCGCCGACCTCGCCCTGCCGATCGAGGAGCTCGAGCTCACCGTTCGGTCGTACAACTGCCTCAAGCGCGAGGGCGTCCACTCCGTGGGCGAACTCCTCGCGCGCTCCGAGGCCGACCTTATGGACATCCGCAACTTCGGTGCGAAGTCCATCGACGAGGTCAAGGGGAAGCTGGCCGGCCTGGGCCTGGGTCTCAAGGACAGCCCGCCCGGATTCAACCCGACCGCCGCCGCACTCGGTGCGGACGACGACTCGGACGCGGGTTTCGTGGAGACCGAGCAATACTGAACGCTGCGCTGCGCCGGTCATGGAGACACCTCGCGCACGGGGACAGGAGAATCTCCACGCTCTGTTCACCGCGCGGTGCCAAGGGGCCGTGGCCCCCGCGAACTGTCCCGCCTTCCCAAGCCCGTCGGGTAACCCGGCGCGCGTGCCGGGTTCTGTCGCACCGCAGTGCTGGATGGTGGCCCGAGGACGAAGAGTGAGAGCATCCGCGTCATGGATGATGCAGACGGTCACACGGCTCGGTGGTGGGTGGCGTTGCGCCGGACGCCGTTGGCCGTCTGGAACGACGACGTCACGGACTGGGCCGCTGCGCTGACCTACTATGCGGTGCTGGCCCTGTTCCCGTTGCTGCTGGTGATCCTCTCGATTTTGGGTCTGACCATGCCCACGGCCAAGCCGGAGGTCATCGACCGCATGACGCAGGCGGCCCCGGCCGAGTCCCGCGCTCTGCTGCGCAGCACTCTGCGGCAGATGGTCGCGCAGCCGACGACGGCTTGGACGTTGATCTTCGTCGGAGGGGCGGGGGCCCTGTGGTCGGGATGCAGCTATCTGAGCGTCTTCCGCCGGGCGTTGTACGCCATGCAGCGGATCAGCGCGGACCGGCCGGTCTGGCGTACCGCTCCGCGCATCATCGCCACGGCACTCGTCCTGAGCTCCCTGCTTCTGACGTCGACCCTCGCGTTGTTGCTCACCGGCGGCCTGGCCCGGCGTCTGGGTCAGGCTCTGAGTCTGGGTACCGGGCCCCAGGCCACCTGGGACACGCTGCGGTGGCCGGTCGTGGCCGCGGTCGCCGTCGCCTTGGTGCTCGTCCTGTACCGGTCAGGACCGGCGTCCTCCCGCCCTGTCCGGAGGATGGCGCCCGGCGGCACATTGGCGGTGGCGCTCCTGCTGACCGTCTCCCTCGGATTCGCCGTCTATACCTCCCTGGTCAGCACTTATGACCGTCTGTACGGTTCACTGGCAGGCGTCGTGGTGTTCCTGGTCTGGCTGTGGCTCTCCAACCTGTCCCTCCTGATCGGCGCTCAGTTCAACGCAGAGCTGACGAAGCCTGCGCACGGCGAATGAGCCGGTCTTCTCGTACCTGCGGCTGACCGCCCGTACCCTTGGGGCCGGTTCGCTGCGGCCACGTGGGCAGTGGCGGCCTCTGGCCTCGCGCGGCGCGCAGTCCGCCGCCTGGACCGGCAGGGCACCGCACAAGGTCAGCGCGATCTGGGCCAGGGTGGCGAGGAGAGACCACAGGTCGGCCGCGAGCGCGGCGATGCCAGGTTGGTAGCCGGGCGTGGAGAAGCAGTCGGCATCGTGCAGGCACATCACGCGCCACCACCGGTGCCCCTCCAGTTCGGGGTGCGGGTCCGGCGCGGGCCCGGGTGGGCGTCCGCTCGCTCAGGCCCGGTCGAGTCAGACCACCCATCGTGCATCCCGACGTGTACCAGTGGGGCCGCCGTACCGTCCCGCTGAGCCTCGCTGCCGAAATCCAGCACCGGCTGCTCCCGGCGTCGCTGGCGTGTTCCTGGGCGTCACTGGCAACCATGCGGTCATGCTAGGAAACCTCACCCGGATACATGACGGGAGGTCGGTTCAGAACCCCAGAGCCACGTCCCCGGACGCGGGCCGTTCGCCGCCGTGTGAACTCCAGTCCCCTTGCCGCTACCGCCAATTGGGCTGCCGAAGCCGAATAGAAGGGCTGGTCAGGGGAACGATCAGGGCTTCCGAACGGGCATCTCCGCTCGCCTACGCGCAAGGATCGCCGATGCTTGCTGAGGTCCGCCCCCACGTATCCACCGCCCTCGCAGACCAGTTGGATCACCAACTGGACATGGTTCCGCATCTCGAAGCCGGCCAACTCGATGTGGAGCGCGTCGCCGGGATTGCGGTGGTCGCAGCCGCCCACTGCGATGGCTATGCGGCCACCGGCCATCTCCTCGGGCTGCTGGCCGCGCTGCCTGCCCCCACCAAGGCAGGAGAACGCTTCTGGTCGGACCTGTGGAGGTCGTCGGGCCCCGCGTAATTGCTGCCCTTCAACATCATGGCTCCGGTGCTGCGTTCGCTGGCAGGAGGAGGAACCGCCCTGGCCCGGCAGGTCCTCTCGGCCGTCGATGAGATGACCCCGCCCCAGCGCGTCGCGGCCGGGGAGGTGATCGGTCAGGCCCTCGTCGAGTCCGACCATCTGCCCGACCTCAAGACACAGGTCATCGGAGAACTGTGGCTGGCGAGATATCGAGCTCACCGCCTGGCGCGTCATGCACGCAGACCGCAGGTCGGACGATCCGGCCGGACGGAAAGCCTTCCTCGACGCCTGGACGAGCGTCTGAGCGTCGGCTCCTTCGAGCTGTACGGCAGTCGCGCTGGACATGCGGCTCCCGTGCCCGACGACGCTTGCAGCGACTGAGGTCCGGCGACAGTCTCGGTGCGCAGGTCAGGAAGTTCCGGGCCGCAGTGCATCGGCCCGGGGCCCTCCACAGATCAGGGGCCGCGCAGCCATTGCTGCGCGGCCCCTGATTTTGCCGGCCCGGCACCAGAGCAGGCGCCTTCGTCCGGCTGGGTGGCAGGGCCCGCAGGGGCGGCGGCCACCTGGACGCGGCGTGCGCGATTCCCCGGGCCGGTCTGCGAGGTCAGGCCACGTTGATGTTCTCGGCCTGCGGACCCTTCTGGCCCTGGGTGACGTCGAACGTCACGGCCTGGCCCTCCTGGAGCTCACGAAAGCCGGTGGAGTTGATCGCGGAGTAGTGCGCGAAGACATCCGGGCCGCCGCCGTCCTGGGCGATGAAGCCGAAGCCCTTCTCCGCGTTGAACCACTTCACAGTTCCCGTAGCCATGTCTCATGCCTTCCAGTCGATGAACGCCTCCCACTTCTTGTGGCAGACGGAGGTGATCGCCCTGGTTCCTGCGGCACAGCACAGCAAAACGCCCACACCGAAGGCGTGGGCAAGAGGGAAATCCGAACCACGACAGCTGACGCAGACGCTACACGCCCACACACCGCGTCACCACAGGAAATGATCACACCGCACACCGAGACCGTGCGTGCGGTGCCCGCCGATGCTGACGGGCACACCTCATCTCATGCTGCTGCCGTCGGGTTCGCTGATTCGGCGGCCCCGCGATATTCGGCATTGACGCGCTGGGCTTCCTCGAGCTGGTCTTCGAGGATGACGATCCGGCAGGCGGCCTCGATGGGCGTCCCGTGGTCGACGAGTTCCCGGGCGCGGGCGGCAATACGTAGCTGGTAGCGGGAGTAGCGGCGATGTCCGCCTGCGGAGCGCAGCGGGGTGATGAGGCGGTGTTCGCCGATAGCGCGGAGGAAGCCCTGGGTGGTGCCGAGCAGTTCGGCGGCCCGGCCCATGGTGTAGGCGGGGTAGTCGTCGTCATCGAGACGGCCGAACGTGTCGTCTGCTGTCATTGCACCTCTCTGTGGAACACGTGGAGGGGCCCTGGCGCCGTACTGCCGCCAGGGCCCCGAAGGAACTACTACACCATCTGCCGGCCCTGATACTGCACCGGCCCTCTGTTTCCTCAGACCCGACCGAGATGCTGTCGGGGCCGCGGGGATCGCGGTTGCTTGACCGGAGACCACCTCGCTATCGATGTCCTGCGGTACCCGGGCCCAAGAATTCCGCCCGGGCGATCCTGATGGCGCTCGGCTCCTCCGTTCTTCCCTCTTGATCAACTACTCACTGAACGGAAACTGCGAACTGCTGGTGGCCTCGAACAGCGCCACTCTTCGGCAGCCAGCCCCGTCGCCCGTCCTGCGTCTGCTCTGGCTTGGAACCCCACTGCCGAACCTCCCGGTGCGCGCCCGCAGCCGACGCCTTCACCGAGGTACTGCTCACTGACTTCACTGCTGGGTACTGCGAACCTTCACTTGCTGGTACTGCCACTGCGGTACTGCTCATGGCGGCCCCTGATCACTGCGGGCCACCCGGTCCGGTCGTCAGTCCCGTCGCCGTCCTACAACCGCTCTGGCTTCGGAACTCCACCACCGCACCGTTCTGCGAACTGCAACTGCGTACTGCTGCCCGGCAGTTCATCTCTGCCGGGCCTCTCTTGATCTCGGCTACGACAAAAACCTTAACCACACCGTCGGCCAATGTCTACTCCGGCGAGCATAGATTTCCGTGCGCTGGAAGACGAGGTACTCCGCCTCGACCGGTCCCATGGATGGTTCAAGCAGCTGCGAGGCTCTGTCCGGCGCTCACAGTGACCACCGCCGCGTGGCATGTCGGGCTGGGCGTGCCGTCGCCGACTGCTCCGCGGCGAGCGTCGGCGGCATCGGCCAACACTGCGTCTCGTGAAGAACACCACCGTTCGGCACGGACGTTTCCAGCCGTGACGCCCCCCAGGTCGGCCGTTGACGAGCGCGGCAGAAGGCCCTGCGCCGCCCTCGACGATCCCGGGATGACCGAGCAGCTGGTGGCGAACCGGCCACGGCCCCTGACTCGAGCAGACCGCGGGCTGCGAAGACACGGGCTCACGGCAGCAGGTGCCGTCATGCGTCGACTGTGGTCCTCCGTGCCCTTCAGGCAAGCACTGGGGCTCTGCGGGGTTGGCGTGTGGAGGGGCGGGGCACAGGGGCTGGGTAGGCGCGGGCAGGCGCAGGAACGATTCAGAGACCAGGGTGACCCTCATGATCACGGTGATGGCCAGCGCCGCAGCCGTCCGTTCCACCACAGCCGTTGCCGACGCACGCGATACGGCACGGGCTTCCTCGAAGGTTTGCAGCAGCCGGCCGTGGCGCCTGACGCGGCGGACACTGTGGTCTTGGTCGTGTCCGAGCTCGTCACCAATGCCCTGCGCCACGGTGGGGGCCGCTGCACAGTGGAACTGACTGCGCACCCCGACACCATCGAGGTCGCCGTTCACGATCCCAGCCGGCATGTGCCGCGCATGCGCACCCCGGACCTGAACGGCGGCACCGGGGGCTTCGGCTGGCCCATGGTCACCGGCCTCGCCCACGCCACGGCGGTCACCCGCGGGGCCTCCGGCGGCAAGACCGTGAGCGCCTTCCTTGCCTGGTGGCGTCACCGCTCAAGCAGCCGGAGGGCCGGTGAATATAATCTGCCTCGTGTCGAAGCCTGACGAACTGCTGGTTGACCTCGCCGCCCTGGTGGAGTCCGGCCAGAGCAATCGGATGTCCCTGACCGTGGTCACCGGTGGTGCTGTCATCACCGGTCGGCTGGCTCCCGAAGCAGTGTGGCGACAGAGGGTCTCGGAGGTACTGACGGATTCCGCCCGCTTGGGCGAGTTCGCCGCTGTCTTCAACACTCCCGCGACGAACGGGCCGCCTACGCATCTGCACTTCCATGTCGCCCGGATCCTGCAGGGCGCTATGGGGATCCCGGAGACAGGCGGGATGTACCGGGTTGCGATCGAGGACGTCAGCGCCTGGACCGTGGGCGACTTCAGTTATTCCGACCACTGAGCGACGGCGACGGGAACCCGCTGCACGCAGTGTGGGGGGGGGCCGGGGGCACGGGGGGGCGCCCCAGGGGGGGGGGGTTGGGGGGTTGGGGGGGGTGGCGCGGCGGCCACAAGAGGTAGGCCACACCCG
>NZ_JBEOXI010000095.1:0-28694 GCF_040296465.1 Streptomyces sp. NPDC002130 | reverse complement strand
GCCGCGAGGATGAGCCAGAGCACCGGCAGCACGATGATACGGTTGTGAACACAACGGCGCGGGGTGGAGCAGCTCGGTAGCTCGCTGGGCTCATAACCCAGAGGTCGCAGGTTCAAATCCTGTCCCCGCTACTGAAGTCGCGATGTCCGAGTGACGGAGCGGCACCGAAGGCCCGGATTCCACAAAGGAATCCGGGCCTTCGTGATGTGTGAACGCATGTGCTGGCGCAGCCTGTGGCCGCGCCGCCGGGGGGAGTTGGGCAATCTGTGTTTGACTTGTCTCTCTGTGGGCATGTCGACAAAACGCTGAAGTGACCTCACTGGCTGCGGTATACCAGGTGTACCCAGGTTGCAGGTGGTGCGACGATGGACGTTATGGGGGACAAGGCAACTCTGTTCGAGACAGGGCGTTTTGTGCAGCCTTCCAGCCGGGAGGACACCGAGACCCCGGACGAGACCGGGGAGATCGCCGACGAGGCGGCCGAGGAGCTGCGTCAGCGGCTCGCCGCCGAGGCCGGCGACGTCGAGGCGATGAGTGTCCTCGGGGCCATGCTGCTGCGCCGTGGTGATCTCGACGGTGCCGAGCCTCATCTGCGTGCCGCCACCGCCGCGGGCGACCGGGCGGCCGCCAACAACCTCGGAGTCCTCCTGCACCAGCGGGGGTACGCCGACGAGGCCGCCGGATGGTGGCGGATCGCCGCCGTCGCCGGATCCACGGCGGCCGCGCACGCCCTCGGGCGGCACCACCGCGAGCGCGGCGACGAGCCCGCCGCCGAGTACTGGCTGCGCCAGTCCGCCGAACAGGGCCACACGCTGGGCGCGTACGCGCTCGCCGATCTGCTGGAGCACCGCGGTGACGCCGGTGCCGAGCAGTGGATGCGGGTCGCGGCCGAGCGCGGGCACCGGGAGGCGGCGTACCGGCTGGCGCGGGCGCTGGACCGGCAGGCGGCGCGGGAAGCCGACGGCGACGACGGTGTCCAGGCGCCCGAGGAGGCCGAGCAGTGGTACCGGCAGGCCGCCGCGCGTGGCCACCGGCGGGCCGCGCTGCACCTCGGGACGATCCTGGAGAGGCGTGGCGAGCTGAAGGAGGCCGGGCGCTGGTACCTGACCTCCGCCAAGGACGGGGAGGCGCGCGCCGCCTGCGCGCTCGGCTTCCTGCTGCGTGACGCGGGCGACACCGAGAACGCCGCCGTGTGGTGGCTGCGGGCCGCCCAGGACGGCGACGGCAACGCGGCGAACGCGCTGGGGGCCCTGCACGCCGAGCGGGGCGAGACCCAGACCGCCGAGCGGTGGTACCGGGCCGCGATGGACGCGGGTGACGTGAACGGCGCGTACAACCTCGGTCTGCTCTGCGCCGAGCAGGGGCGCACCCCGCAGGCCGAGCAGTGGTACCGGCGCGCGGCCTACGCCGGGCACCGGGAGGCGGCGAACGCGCTGGCGATCCTGCTGCTGCGGGGCGGTGACGAGACGGGCGCGGAGCCGTGGTTCTCCAAGGCCGCCGAGGCCGGGAGCGTCGACGCCGCCTTCAACCTCGGCATCCTGCATGCCGGGCGGGGCGAGGAGCAGACCGCGCTGCGCTGGTACGAGCGTGCCGCTGCCGCCGGCCACACCGAGGCGGCGCTCCAGGTCGGTATGGCGAGGCTGCGGGAGGGTGACGAGCAGGAGGCCGAGCGGCATCTGCGGTGTGCGGCCGGGGGCGGGAGCTCCGAGGCCGCGTACCGGCTGGCGACCGTGCTCGACGCGCGCCGTCCGCCGGAGCCCGCGCACGAGCTCGGGGAGCCGGTGCACCGGCGGAGTGAGTGCGAGGAGTGGTACGAGCGGGCGGCCTCCCAGGGGCACCGGCGGGCGCAGGTGCGGGTCGGCATGCTGGCGGCTGCCCGGGGCGATGTCGTCGAGGCGGCTCGGTGGTACCGGGAGGCGGCCGAGGCCGGATCCCGCAACGGCGCGTTCTATCTGGGGCTGCTGCTGGCCCGGGAAGGGAGCGAGCCCGAGGCGGCGGTGTGGTGGACGCGGGCTGCCGACGCCGGGCACGGGCGGGCGGCGTTGCGGCTGGCCCTGGTCTACGCGCGTCGGGGTGAACTGGCGGAGGGGCAGCGCTGGGCTGACCGGGCCGTGTCCCTGGGGCCGGCGTCCGTCGCCGAGAGGGCGGAACGGCTGAGGGACGCGCTGCGGCAGGAACTGTCCGCGTGAGGCGTCGCCGCCGGCCACCGGGCGGGGGCTGCCGAGCAATGGATTTGCATCCGTCCTCTGCGGTGACGTAACGTTGCATTCAACGACGCGGGGTGGAGCAGCTCGGTAGCTCGCTGGGCTCATAACCCAGAGGTCGCAGGTTCAAATCCTGTCCCCGCTACTGAAGGCCGAGGGCCGGAATCCGAAAGGGTTCCGGCCCTCGGTGTTTCTGGTCCTTGATGTTTCCGGCCTCAGCGTTTCCGGCCAGGTGTTCTCAGCGTTCCGGCCAGGCGTTTCGGTCTCAGCGTCTTCGGCATCGTGCGACGACGGCAGCAGTGAGCCCCGGCACCCATGGGTGCCGGGGCTTTCGTGTTCCGTGCGGGAGGGCTAGGCGGCAGCGCAGTTCGGACAGACGCCGCGGTACGTCACCTCGACGTCCGAGACCGTGAAGCCGAAGCGTTCGGTGTCGGGGAGGTCCGCCAGCGGATTGCCGGTGGGGTGGACGTCGCGGATCGCGCCGCACTGGGCGCAGACCAGGTGGTGGTGCGGCTGGTGGGCGTTCGGGTCGTACCGCTTGGCACGCTGGTCCGTGGAGACCTCGAGCACCTCGCCGAGGGTCACCAGTTCGCCCAGCGTGTTGTAGACGGTCGCCCTGGAGATCTCGGGCAGCTTGGCGACGGCCCGTGCGTGGACCTCGTCGGCCGTCAGATGGACGTGTTCGCCGTCGAGGACCTCAGCCACGACACGCCGCTGCGCGGTCATCCGCCATCCGCGTCCGCGCAGCCGTTCCAGAAGGTCACTCATAGCCACCAGCCTAACAGCAAAAGAGACCAGGTCCCGAATAGGTGTGAGTTTAGATCCTCCCTCGTCTTAGACATTATCTAGAGACCACTTCAAGCGTGAGCGCATCCCGGAGCGCGTGGTGCACGCTCGCGGTGCGGGGGCCTACGGCACCTTCACGGTGACCGCCGACGTCACCCCGTACACGCGTGCCGCGTTCCTCTCCGAGGTCGGCAAGCAGACCGAGGTGTTCCTGCGCTTCTCGACGGTGGCCGGCAACCTGGGAGCGGCGGACGCCGTCCGGGACCCGCGCGGCTTCGCGCTGAAGTTCTACACCGAGGAGGGCAACTACGACCTCGTCGGCAACAACACCCCGGTGTTCTTCATCAAGGACGCCATCAAGTTCCCGGACTTCATCCACACCCAAAGCGCGACCCCTACACGGGCTCGACGGAGGCGGACAACGTCTGGGACTTCTGGAGTCTGTCCCCCGAGTCCACGCACCAGGTGACCTGGTTGTTCGGCGACCGTGGCATCCCCGCCTCGTACCGCCACATGGACGGCTTCGGCTCGCACACGTTCCAGTGGAGCAACGAGGCCGGCGAGGCCTTCTGGGTGAAGTACCACTTCAAGACCGGCCAGGGCATCAAGAACCTGACCGCCGAGGCGGCCGCCCGGCTCGCCGGTGAGGACCCCGACTCCCACCAGCGCGATCTGCGCCGGGCCATCGAGCGCGGCGAGTACCCGACGTGGACCGTCGGCGTGCAGATCATGCCGGTGGCCGAGGCGGCCACGTACCGCTTCCCCCCGTTCGACCTGACCAAGGTCTGGCCGCACGCGGACTACCCGGTCGTCGAGATCTCCCGTGACGGGTACCTCTACGACGGCCGTCACGCGGGTGCGAAGAGCTACGAGCCGAACAGCTTCGACGGCCCGTTCCAGACCGATCGCCCGCTGTGGTCCGCCACGGCCGTGAGCGGCGCGACGGGCAACCACCCGGCTCCGGTGTATGCCGAGGACGACGACTTCGTGCAGGCGGGCAACCTCTACCGCCTTATGGGCGAGGACGAGAAGGAGCGCCTGATCGCCAACCTGGCGGGCTTCATCGCCAAGGTCTCGCGCGACGACATCGTCGAGCGGGCGATCGACAACTTCCGTCGGGCCGACGGAGACTACGGCAAGCGGCTGGAGGTCGCGGTCCGGGCCCTGCGCGGCTGAACTCCAGCGCTGGACCGCTTGCGGTGGCGGACGGGCCGGGTCCCTTTCGGGGCTCGGCCCGTCCGTGTCGTCAGGCCGGAACCCGCTGTCGTGCCGGTGCCCAGCAGCGGATGATGTCGCGGACCGAGACGATGCCGGCGGGTTCGCCGCCGTCCAGCACGATGAGGTGCCGGAAGCCGCCGTGCGCCATGGCGCCCGCCGCCTCCTCCAGGGTCCAGGCCGGGGCGGCGAACACGACGTCGGTGGTGGTGTGGGCGTGGGCGCGCTCCGTGTCCGGGTCCTGGCCCAGGCCCACGGAGTTGAGGATGTCGCGTTCGGTGAGGATGCCGATGCCGCCGGCGTCGGGGTCGTGGACCACCGCCGCCCCGACCTTGCGCGCGGACATCAGCGATGCGGCCTGGCGCAGGGTGTGGGTCGGGCCGATCGTGAGGACGACAGTGCTCATGGCGTCACGGACGAGCATGGATGGAGCCACCTCCTGGGAGTCTCCCCACCGTTCGTTCAGAGTTTCACAAATTCACAAGTGGGGGGGCTCTCAGAGTGGCAGGCAAAGGGAGGGTCAACAAGGGGGCGCTCGGTAACAACGGGGGGCTCAGTAGCGCTGGTTGAGATATCCGAGCAACTCGTCGTGCAGCAGGCCGTTCGATGCGGCCGCGTTGCCGCTGTGGGGGCCCGGGCGGGCGTCGAGGCCGGTGAAGGTGCCGCCGGCCTCCGTGACGACGATGGCCGTGGCGGCCATGTCCCAGAGGGACAGCTCCGGCTCGGCGCACATGTCGACGGCGCCCTCGGCCACCATCATGTACGGCCAGAAGTCGCCGTACGCACGCGTGCGCCACACCTCGCGCGTCAGGTCCAGGAAGCCGTCCAGGCGGCCCTGCTCCTCCCAGCCGCTGAGCGAGGAGTACGCCAAGGACGCGTCGGAGAGCTTGGAGACGCGGGAGACCTGCAGCCGGGAGGCCTTGGTCAGGCTGCGGCCGGAGAACGCGCCGTGGCCCTTCGCGGCCCACCAGCGGCGGCCGAGGGCGGGAGCGGAGACGACACCCACGACGGGCTGGAACCCGCCCTCGCCGGCCTCCATCAGTGAGATGAGCGTGGCCCACACGGGCACGCCGCGCACGTAGTTCTTGGTGCCGTCGATCGGGTCGATCACCCAGCGGCGGGGGCCGGTGCCCTCGACGCCGTACTCCTCGCCGAGGATCGCGTCTCTGGGGCGGGCGCGCTGGAGCTGGCCGCGAATGAGCTCCTCTGCGGCCTTGTCCGCCTCGCTCACCGGGGTCATGTCCGGTTTGGTCTCGACCTTGAGGTCGAGGGCCTTGAAGCGGTCCATCGTCGCGGCGTCGGCGGCGTCGGCGAGGACGTGGGCGAGACGCAGGTCGTCGAGGTAGTCGGGCATGCAACGAACCTATCTGCCGAGGTGGGGGTGGGGCTACAGGGGGTTTGTGACGGTGGGGGAGGGGTTTGACGATGCCAGGCGCCAGGCGCGAGGTCAGTGATCCGGACTCGGCTCTTCGGTGCCGTCCGGAGCCGGGCCGGGCTTGGTGTGGAGGATGTCGCGTGCCTGCTCCGCGGCTCGGGCGGTGCTCTCGGCGACGAAGTCGAGGAAGCGGGCGACGTTCTCGAGGCGGGTGGCGGCCAGGGTGCCGGGGCCGAGGACGCCGACGCCCTGCCGGGCGATGTCGACGACCTGGGCGATGGACCGGGCGCTGGCCATCATCGACTGGTACCAGACGTCGTCGTCGACGACGTAGCGCTCGCGGCGGCCTTCGTCCGCCTCGCGGCGGACGAGGCCCTGGCTGTCGAGGAACGCGATCGCCTTGGAGACGGAGGCCGGACTGACCTGCAGCCGCTGGGCGAGTTCGGACGCGGTGAGGCTGCCCGAGTCGGTCATGCAGAGGCAGGCCATCACCCGGGACATCATCTTGGGCATGCCCGACCCCATGAGGACGGTGGTGAACGTCTCCTCGTACTCGCGCACGGCCTCGGCGTCCCGCCCGTCGGTCTGCGGGGGTGACATCGGGTCCCGGGGCGCGGCCTGCTTGCGGCGGGTGCGCCGTTCCGTGGCGCGATGGGCCAGGTCGGCGCGGTAGGCCGTGGGGCCGCCGTTGCGCATGACCTCCCGGGTGACCGTCGAGGTCGGGCGGTCGAGGCGCCGGGCGATCTCCGCGTAGGCGAGGCCGTCGGCCAGTCCCAGCGCGATCTGCTGGCGTTCCTGCTGGGTGAGTCTGCCTCCCGGCATCGTGGCCTCCTTCGTGGTGCGCGATGTCCGCACCATAGCGTTCACCGGCATCTCATTGCAACGGAGTGAGTGGTTCTGTTGCGTTCGGCGCCAAGCTCGTTGCAATGATTTCTCGGCTTTGAGCTGCGAATATGGAGTTTGAGTGCAACAAAGACGTTGTCGATTTCGTGAACGCAACGTAGCTTTTCCATCATCGGAAACGACGCACCACAAGAATCCAAGGAGAGCACGATGCAGAAGTTCGACACCCCCGCCACCGTCTCGGCCGTCCTCGACATCCCCGCCGGACGCATCCGCCTCATCGCCGCCGACCGGGCCGACACCACCGTCGAGATCCTGCCCGCGAACGCATCCAAGAGCCGTGACGTGACGGCGGCCGAGCAGATCGAGACCACCTACGACGACGGCGTCCTGCGGGTCACGGCCCCCGAGGCGAAGAACCGGATCCTCGGCCACTCCGGATCCGTCGAGATCACCGTGCAGCTGCCCGCCGGCTCCCACGTCGAGGCGAAGGCCGCCGCCGCCGAACTGCGCGGCGTCGGACGGCTCGGAGACGTCGCCTTCGAGGCGGCGCAGGGCTCGGTCAAGCTCGACGAGACCCACAGCGCCCGCCTCACCCTCCTCGCCGGCGACATCGAGGTCGGCCGCCTGGGCGGACCGGCCGAGATCAGCACCCAGAAGGGCGACCTCCGTATCGCCGAGGCCGTCCGCGGCGCCGTCGCACTGCGCACCGAGCAGGGCGACATCTCGGTCGGCGCCGCGCACGGCGTCTCCGCCGCCCTGGACGCCGGCACCGGCTACGGCCGCATCCACAACACCCTCAAGAACACCGACGGCGCCGCCGCCGGCCTGACCATCCAGGCCACCACCGCGCACGGTGACATCACCGCCCGCAGCCTCTAGCAGCCCGCAGCCTGTCCGAAGGAGCACCCCTCATGACCGACCTGGCCATCGCGGCGAACGGGCTGCGGAAGTCCTACGGCGACAAGACCGTCCTGGACGGCGTCGACCTGGCCGTCCCGGAAGGGACGGTGTTCTCCCTGCTCGGGCCGAACGGCGCCGGCAAGACCACCGCCGTCAAGATCCTCTCCACCCTCATCACCGCCGACGGCGGACAGGCCCGGGTCGCCGGCCACGACCTCGCCACCGACCCACAGGCCGTACGCGCCGCGATCGGAGTCACCGGCCAGTTCTCGGCGGTCGACGGCCTGATCACCGGCGAGGAGAACATGCTCCTCATGGCCGACCTGCACCACCTGCCCAAACGCGAGGGACGCCGCGTCGCCGCCGAACTGCTGGAACGCTTCGACCTCACCGACGCCGCCGGGAAACCCGCCTCCACCTACTCCGGCGGCATGAAACGCCGCCTCGACATCGCCATGACCCTGGTCGGCGACCCCAGCATCATCTTCCTCGACGAACCCACCACCGGCCTCGACCCCCGCGCCCGCCACAACCTCTGGCAGATCATCCGCCAACTCGTCACCAGTGGCGTCACCGTCTTCCTCACCACCCAGTACCTGGAGGAAGCCGACCAACTCGCCGACCGCATCGCCGTCCTCCACAACGGCACCCTCGCCGCCGAAGGCACCCCCGACCAGCTCAAACGACTCATCCCCGGCGGACACATCCGGCTCCGCTTCACCGACCCGGCCGCCTACCGCAACGCCGCCGCCACCCTCACCGACGCCACTAATGACGACGACTCCCTCGCCCTGCGGCTCCCCAGCGACGGCAGCCAGCGCCAGCTGCGCACCCTCCTCGACCGGCTCGACACCGCCGGCATCGAAGCCGACGAACTCACCGTCCACACCCCCGACCTCGACGACGTCTTCTTCGCCCTGACCGGCGGCACCGCCGCCCACATCCCCAACTAGCCCAAGGAGAACGCCCGATGAGTTCCCTCAGCCTCGCTCTGCGCGACTCCTCCACCATGCTGCGCCGCAACCTCCTGCACGCCCGGCGCTACCCCTCACTCACCCTGAACCTGCTGCTCACCCCGATCATGCTGTTGCTGCTCTTCGTCTTCATCTTCGGCGACACCATGAGCGCCGGCATCGGCGGTGGCGGCCCGGACCGTTCCGCGTACATCGCCTTCGTCGTCCCCGGCCTGCTGCTGATGACCATCGGCAGCACCACCATCGGCACCGCGGTCTCGGTCTCCAACGACATGACCGAGGGCATCATCGCCCGCTTCCGCACCATGGCGATCCACCGCGGGTCGGTGCTCATCGGGCACGTCCTCGGCAGCGTGCTGCAGGCGGTCGTCAGCGTGGTGCTCGTCGGCGCCGTCGGTGTGGCGATCGGCTTCCGGTCCACCGACGCCACCGTCCTGGAATGGCTGGCCGCCTTCGGACTGCTCGTGCTCTTCGCCACGGCGCTCACCTGGATCGCCGTCGGCATGGGCCTGGTCAGCCCGAACGCGGAGGCGGCGAGCAACAACGCGATGCCCCTGATCCTGCTGCCGCTGCTGTCCAGCACCTTCGTCCCGCTCGACGCGATGCCGGGCTGGTTCCAGCCGATCGCCGAGTACCAGCCGTTCACCCCGGCGATCGAGACCCTGCGCGGCCTGCTCCTCGGCACCGAAATCGGCCACAACGGATGGCTCGCCCTCGCCTGGTGCCTGGGCCTCGCGGTGCTGGGCTACTTCTGGTCGACCTCGAAGTTCGACGACGACCAGAAGTAGCCCTCCGGGCCAACGCCCCCGCGCGACAAGGCCGAAAGGCGCCCCCGGGCGCGCCCGCGAACCCTTGACAGTGGTTCCACGCGCGTCAAATCTGGGCGCAGAGCCGCTCGCCCCAAGGGGAGGCGAAGATGCCTGCAGCGCGGGAATCTCTACTGGACGCCGCCTACACGGCGCTGGTGCACCGGCCGTGGTCCGCCGTACGGATGGTGGACGTGGCCGCGGCGGCCGGAGTGTCCCGGCAGACGCTCTACAACGAGTTCGGCAGCAAGGACGGTCTCGCCCGGGCGCTCGTGAGGAGAGAGGCCGACGGATACCTCGCGGGCGTGGACCGTGCCCTCGCCGGGCACAGCGATCCGTGCGACCGGCTCACCGCCACCGCCGAGTGGACCGCCTCGGCGGCCCGGGACAACGTCCTCGTCCGCGCCATGCTCACCGGCTGCTGGAGCGAGCGGCTGCCCGCCCCGGCCCTGACGGCCGTACCGTCCAGCTCCGCCGTCCCGGCCCAACGCCGCGCCGACGGACCGCTGCCCTCACCCAGCGACTTCGTCGCCCTCGTCCGCGACCGCGCCGTCACCCTCCTGGCCGGCCCCGCCACGCCGAAGTCCGACACCGCCGAACTGGCCCGCTCCTGCGAACTCGCCGTCCGGCTCGCCCTGTCGTGCGTGGCCGCACCACCCGGCGAGGGCGGCGTAGCCGACCTGGTCCGCAGCGCCCTTCCCCGACAGGCCGGCTGACAGAGCGTCAGTGCGCGGAACCCGACAACTGCAGCCCGATCACACCGGCGATGACGAGACTGATCGACACGATCTTCAGCGCCGAGACCAGGTCACCCAGGAACACCATGCCGTAGATCGCCGTCCCCGCCGCCCCGATGCCGGTCCACACCGCGTACGCCGGACCGACGTCGAGTCTTCTCAGCGCGAGGGTCAGCAGTCCGAAGCTGCCGAGGGCGAAGACGCAGAACGCGATCGTCGGCCAGAGCCTGGTGAAGCCGTGCGACAGCTTCAGACACACCGCGAAGCCGGTCTCGAGCAACCCGGCCACGATGACCAGCAGCCACGCCATGAGTCGTCCTCCCGTATCCCACGTTCAGTGACCGCTTCATCAGTCTCAGCGCGCTCGTCAGGTCTTGGCCAGGCTTGCATCCGGCTTGGGTGCGATTATGCACTTACCGCCCGCACGCCAGGACAAACAACGCGGAGGTCAGCCGCCTTCCTTGCGCACGCCCAGGACAAACAACACGAAGGTCAGTCGCCTTCCTTGCGCTCGCGCGTGGCCAGCAGCCGCCGCAGCGAGTACAGCCGCGCCGGATCCGCGTGCCCCTCTGCCACCCACGCGTCCAGCGCGCAGTCCGGCTCGTCGTGGCTGCACGCGCGCGGGCAGCCCTCGGTGCCCGGCTCCAGGTCGGGGAAGGCGAGGATGACCCGGGAGGGGTCCACGTGGTTGAGGCCGAAGGACCGCACGCCCGGGGTGTCCACGACCCAGCCGTCGTTGCCCGACAGCGGCAGCGCCAGCGCCGAGGTGGTGGTGTGCCGGCCGCGGCCCGTCACCGCGTTCACATGCCCGGTCGAGCGCCGCTGCTCCTCGGGCACCAGCGCGTTCACCAGGGTCGTCTTGCCGACACCGGAGTGGCCGACGAACGCGGTGATCTTGCCGTCGAGCTGCTCGCGCACCCGGGCGACGGCGACCCCGCTCTCCAGTTCCGCTCGGCTGGTCACGACGTAGGGGATGTCGAGGTCGCCGTACAGCTCCAGCAGCTTCTCGGGCGGCGCGAGGTCCGACTTGGTCAGAACCAGCAGCGGATCCAGGCCACCGTCGTAGGCCGCGACCAGACAGCGGTCGATCAGCCGGGGGCGGGGCTCGGGGTCGGCGAGGGCGGTGACGACGGCCAGCTGGTCGGCGTTGGCGACGACCACCCGCTCGAACGGGTCGTCGTCGTCCGCGGTGCGCCGCAGGACCGAGGTCCGCTCCTCGATGCGCACGATCCGCGCGAGGGAGTCCTTCTTGCCGGTCAGGTCGCCCACGAGGGCGACGCGGTCGCCGACGACCGCCGCCTTGCGGCCCAGCTCGCGGGCCTTCATCGCCATGACCACACGGTCCTCGACGAGGCAGGTCAGGCGGCCCCGGTCCACGGTGAGGACGAGTCCCTCGGCGGCGTCCTCGTGCTTGGGGCGGATGTTCGTCCGGGGCCGGGTGTTGCGGCGGCCCGGACGGGTGCGGATGTCGTCCTCGTCGGTGTGCTTGCCGTAGCGGCGCATGACGTGATCCCTGCGTCCTACGCCCCGAGCATCCCGGTCCACAGGTCGGGGAAGTCGGGCAGGGTCTTGGCCGTCGTCGCCACGTTCTCGATCTGCACGCCCTCCACCGCCAGTCCGATGATCGCGCCGGCCGTGGCCATGCGGTGGTCGTCGTAGGTGTGGAAGATCCCGCCGTGCAGCCGGCGCGGGCGGATGTGCAGACCGTCGGCGGTCTCCGTGACGTCGCCGCCGAGTTCGTTGATCTCCTTGGTCAGCGCGGCCAGCCGGTCCGTCTCGTGCAGCCGCAGATGAGCCACGCCGCGCAGGGTCGACGGGGAGTCGGCGAGGGCCGCGACCGCCGCGATGCCCGGCGTCAGCTCGCCGACCTCGCCGAGGTCGACGTCGATGCCGTGGATCGAGCCGGAGCCGGTGAACACCAACCCGTACTCGGTCAGTTCGCAGGAGCCGCCCATCTCGGTGAAGATCTCGCGCAGCCGGTCACCGGGCTGCGTCGTGCGGGCCGGCCAGTCCGGGACGACAACCTTGCCGCCCGTCACCAGCGCCGCCGCCAGGAACGGCTGGGCGTTCGACAGGTCCGGCTCGATGACCAGGTCCCGGCCGAGCAGGGCGCCCGGCGAGACCCGCCAGACGTTCGGCTCACCGCCCGACTCGGGCGTGTCCACCTGGGCGCCGACCGCGCGCAGCATGTCGACCGTCATGCGGATGTGCGGCATGGAGGGCAGCGTGGCGCCGGTGTGGCGGACCTCGACGCCCTGGTTGAAACGGGGGCCGGACAGCAGCAGGGCGCTCACGAACTGCGACGAGGAGGAGGCGTCGATGGCGACCGTGCCGCCGTCCAGGGCGCCGCTGCCGTGCACGGTCAACGGCAGGGCGCCGCGGCCGTCGTCGTCGATCCGGGCGCCGAGCTGACGCAGCGCGTCGATGACGCCGGTCAGGGGACGCTCGTAGGAACGGGGGTCGCCGTCGAAGCGGACGGGGCCGTCGGCGAGCGCGGCCACCGGCGGCAGGAAACGCATCACCGTGCCGGCGTTGCCGACGTCGACCGTGGCTGGTCCGCGCAGGCCCGTGGGGAGCACCCGCCAGGCCTCACCCGTGCCGTCGGGGCTCCCCGCGACGGAGGAGCTGGACGACACCGTCTCCTCGATCTCGATGCCCATCGCACGCAACGCGCCGGCCATCAGCAGGGTGTCGCGGGAGCGCAGCGGGCGGCGCAGCCAGCCGGGCTCGGAGGCGAGGGAGGCGAGGACCAGGGCACGGTTGGTGACCGACTTGGACCCGGGCACGTGGACCGTCGCGTCGACGGCTCCGCTCGCGTGCGGGGCGGGCCAGAGGGCGGTGTCTGCGGTGTTCGGGGCCATGCCTTTACTTTATAAGCAGGCCGTCGTCCGAGTGCGGCGCCGTGGGGCCGGTCGCGCCCAGGTGATGGAGCCGCACTTCGCGGCGGCCCGGCACCCCCGGGTCGGTCGTCACATCTCCAGCAGCCAGCGGCCCCCGCCGATCAGCGAGCACAGCGACACCGCGTGGAACAGGAAGAACCACAGCCCCGCCGGTACGTGCGTCAGCCGCGACAGCTGGTCCGCGTCCGAGTCCCCGGCACCGCCCCGGGCCCGCTTCGCCTGGAGCTCGAAGGCCGGGCGCACGCCGCCGATCAGCAGGAACCACACCACCGCGTACGCGAACGCCGCCTGGACCTGGGGGCCGGCCAGCCACGACACCAGCACGAACAGGCCGCCGGTGACGAGCATGGTCAGGGCGCCGTAGGCGTTGCGGATCATCACGAGCATGGCGAGGAGCAGGGCAGTGGCCAGCCACAGCAGGAGCGTGATGCGGCCGGAGCCCAGCAGGGAAGCTCCGCCGAGGCCCAGCAGGGGCGGAGCCGTGTACCCCGCGGCCGCGGTGAGGATCATGCCGATGCCGTGCGGCTTGCCGCGGCTGACGGTCAGGCCGCTGGTGTCCGAGTGCAGGCGTATGCCGGTGAGGGTGCGGCCGGTGAGCAGGGCCACGAGCCCGTGGCCGCCCTCGTGGGCGATGGTGATGGCGTTGCGGGAGATGCGCCACAGGCCGTGCGGGATCACCACGGCGAGCGCGGCGCCCAGGGTCGCGATCACCACCCACAGGTCGGGGTCGGGCTGCGTACCGGAGACCTCGTCCCAGAGGGAGGCGAGCGAGGCGGTTGCGGTGCTGTCCATGTGTGGCGTTGGCTCCCTGTGCTCGGACGGAATCTGGCAGTGTGGCACGTATGTGCGGACGGTATTCAGCGAGTCGTAGGCCAGAGGATCTCGCAGGAATCTTTGAGATCGAGAAGTGGGAGCCGGAGGAGGCTTTCGAGCCCGACTACAACGTGGCGCCCACCAAAGAGGTCTACGCCGTCCTGGACCGCCCCCTGAAAGACGCGGACGACCCGCGGCCGGTTCGGCAGCTGCGCACGCTGAAGTGGGGGCTCGTCCCGTCCTGGTCGAAGACCCCCGAGGGCGGCGCCCGGATGATCAACGCCCGCGCGGAGACCGTCCACGAGAAGCCGTCCTACCGCCGTGCCTTCACCTCCCGGCGCTGCATCCTGCCCGCCGACGGCTACTACGAGTGGGTCACCGGCACCCAGGAGCGCGAGCTGGAGGTCGAGGGCAAGAAGAAGCGGCCGCGCAAGCAGCCGTACTTCGTGACACCGGCGGACGGGTCGGTCTTCGCGATGGCCGGGCTGTACGAGTTCTGGCGTGACAAGACGCTGCCGGACGACCACCCGCAGGCCTGGTGGGTGACGTGCTCGGTCATCACCACGGAGGCCGAGCAGAGCCCGCTCGCGGTGTCCCCGGCCGACGGGCCCCGGGCGCTGGCCGAGATCCACCCACGGATGCCGCTGATGCTGACGCCCGACCGCTGGGACGCCTGGCTGGACCCCTCCCGCACGGACGCCGACGACCTGCGCGAGCTGCTCGCCCCGCCGCCGTCCGGGCTGATGCGCGCCTACCCGGTCGCCACCGCCGTCAGCAACGTCCGCAACAACGGGCCGGAGCTGCTCAAGGAGCTGGAAGGGCCCGAAGAGGGCACACTCTTCTGACGTGACGAAAGTGACCGACGTGACCGACGTGACGAAGGCGGCCGGAGCGACGACCGAGACCGTCGAGACCGACGCGGGAACCGCCCGCATCACCTGGCACCAGGCGAAGAAGGCCCGGCTGGTCCTCGCGGTCAGCCATGGCGCGGGCGGCGGCATCGAGGCCCGTGACCTGGTGGCCCTGGCCGAGGTCCTGCCCGCCCACGGTGTGACCGTGGCCCGCGTGGAGCAGCCCTGGCGGGTGGCGGGGAAGAAGCTGGCGCCCGCGCCGAAGACGCTGGACACCGGATGGCGGGGCATCTGGCCCGCGCTGGCGAAGTCCGGACTGCCGGTCGTCTCCGGCGGGCGCAGTGCCGGGGCCCGGGTGGCCTGCCGTACGGCCGTCGAACTGGGCGCCCACGCCGTGCTCGCGCTCAGCTTCCCGCTCCACCCGCCGGGCAAGCCGGAGAAGTCCCGGGCCGAGGAGCTGCTGGGCTCCGGTGTGCCCACCCTGGTCGTGCAGGGCGGGAACGACCCGTTCGGCAAGCCGGAGGAGTTCCCCGACGGGGAGTACGAGCTCGTGGAGGTCCCGTACGGGGATCACGGCTTCGCCGTGCCGAAGCGTGCGGACATCTCGCAGGAAGAGGCCGTGGCGGTCATCACGGACGCGGTCGTGGAGTGGGCCGGGTCACTCGGGTAAAGCTTCGGGAATGCCGGGGCGGCGGTCACTGTTGTGCGGGACGTACGTGCTGGAGACCAGCACCGACGTCGTAGGAGAGGGAGTCCGCCGCATGGGTTCGACCATCTGCCCGACCCGCAGCAGCCGCGCCGACCTGGACTGGACGGTGCTGCACGCGGCGAAGACCGCCCCTGTTCGGGCGGCGGGCGGACCGGATCGTCGTCTATCCTCCGATTCGGGTGAGACCGGTCTCGGTCTCACGAGAACACTCGAGGAGGTGGGTCCGGTCACTGGGACCGACGCAGGGACCGAACACGGCCAGGCGGAGCAGCCCGAGGGCCAGGGCGGCACGGGCGCGGAGACGGCCGCGGAGCGCAGTGCGCGCTTCGAGCGGGACGCGCTCGAGTTCCTCGACCAGATGTACTCGGCCGCGCTGCGCATGACGCGCAACCCGGCCGACGCCGAGGACCTGGTGCAGGAGACGTACGCCAAGGCGTACGCGTCCTTCCACCAGTTCCGCGAGGGCACCAACCTCAAGGCGTGGCTGTACCGGATCCTCACCAACACCTTCATCAACTCGTACCGCAAGAAGCAGCGCGAACCTCAGCGCTCCGCGGCCGAGGAGATCGAGGACTGGCAGCTCGCCCGCGCCGAGTCGCACATGTCGACGGGTCTGCGCTCCGCGGAGTCGCAGGCGCTCGACCACCTGCCCGACTCGGACGTGAAGGAGGCGCTCCAGGCGATCCCCGAGGAGTTCCGCATCGCCGTCTATCTCGCGGACGTCGAGGGGTTTGCCTACAAGGAGATCGCCGACATCATGGGCACACCCATCGGTACGGTGATGTCCCGGCTGCACCGGGGCCGCCGTCAGCTGCGCGGCATGCTGGAGGACTACGCCCGTGACCGCGGGATGGTCCCGGCCGGTGCCGGAGAGTCGAACGAAGCGAAAGGCTCGGGGTCATGAGCTGCGGAGAGCCGCACGAGACGGATTGCAGCGAAATCCTCGATCATCTCTACGAGTTCCTCGACCGTGAGATGCCGGACTCGGACTGTGTGAAGTTCGAGCACCACTTCGAGGAGTGCTCGCCCTGCCTCGAGAAGTACGGGCTCGAGCAGGCCGTGAAGAAGCTCGTCAAGCGCTGCTGCGGGCACGACGACGTGCCGGGCGACCTGCGGGACAAGGTCATGGGGCGGATCGAGCTGATCCGCTCCGGCCAGGCCGTCCCCGAGCAGGACGTCACGGCCTCCCCCGCCACGCCGCGGGAGTCCTGACACTCCTGCACTTTTCAACTACCCCACCTCTGCGCGGGTAGTCACCCTCGAACACGTCACTCGAACGTGCTAATCCGCGGGTTATCGGCCCGTGGACCCCCCTGCCGCCGTCCTAGGCTCCGGCCCTGACGGACCTGGCCGGGGAGGGACTCATGGAAGCGGTACCGGCACGGGCACGTGTCTACATCGCCTGTGTCGTCACGGCCGCGCTGCTCTGCCTGCTGCCGCAGCCGGGCGCCCGCACCACCTGGTGGGCGGTCGTGCTGCTCGCCGCGTTGTACGCCGGATGCGAGCGCGTCGCCCGGTCCCGGTTCGTGGGGATCTGCCACCCGGCCGGGACCTTCTACCCCGTGCTGCTCGCCGGTGC
The DNA here is from genome assembly GCF_040296465.1 of Streptomyces sp. NPDC002130. Taxonomy (NCBI): domain Bacteria; kingdom Bacillati; phylum Actinomycetota; class Actinomycetes; order Kitasatosporales; family Streptomycetaceae; genus Streptomyces; species Streptomyces sp. NPDC002130. The sequence goes on along the minus strand of NZ_JBEOXI010000095.1, from coordinate 11,999 downwards.
CTTTCTGTTGCCGGCATCCGCCGCGGCGCTGGTGGCCGTGCCCGGCGCGCTGCTCTCGCAGGCCGGTCAGCGGCCCGTGGCGCTGCGACGCGTCTGGCGGGCCGCCCAGCTCGTCCTCGGGGTGTGGGCCGCGGCCGGGACGCACCGGCTGCTCGGCGGGCCGGACGCGGTCGCCGCGGGCGACGTCCCGTACGCCCTCGGGCCGGCCGGGGCGGCCGTGCTGGCGTTCTGCCTGGTGCTCGCGCTGCTCGACGGCGGGATCCTGGCCGTGGCGGAACGGGTGCCGGTGCGGCGGGCCTGGCGGGGACTGGTGGCACGCTCGCTCGCTCCGATCGCCGTGCACGGCCTCGCCGGGCTGATGATGGCCGTCCTGTGGCGCAGCCCTTACGGGCCCGTGGCCGCGCTGCTCGTGCTGCTGCCCATGTGCGTCTCGTGGTGGGCGTTCGCCCAGTACCACCGGGAACGCGCCGCCCATCAGGCGACCATCCGGGCGCTGGTGCAGGCCGTCGACATCAAGGACGGGTACACCCGCGGTCACAGCGAGCGCGTCGGGCAGGCCTCCATGATGATCGCCCGCGAGCTGGGCATGGCCGACGAGCGCGTCGAGGTGCTCCGCTTCGCCGGGATCCTGCACGACGTCGGCAAGCTGGGGGTGCCCACCCGGCTGCTCAGGAAGGACGGGCCACTGACGCCCGAGGAGCGGCGGGTGATCGAACTGCACCCGGAGTACGGGCACGAGATGGTGCGCGGCATCGGTTTCCTCGGCGAGGCCCGCGCCGCCGTGCTGCACCACCACGAGCGGCTCGACGGCAGCGGCTACCCGTACGGGCTGGTGGGCCGTCAGATCCCCGAGTCCGCACGGGTCGTGGCGGTCGCGGACGCCTTCGACGCCATGACCTCCACCCGGAGCTACAGCAGGGCCCGGCCCGTCGCCGTGGCCCTGGCGGAGCTGGAGCGGTGCGCGGGCAGCCAGTTCGACCCGGTGATGGTCGCGGCTCTCGTCGAAGCCGTCGGGCGGACGGGGTGGCACCCCGCGGTGACCGCCGACGACGAGGAGACCCGCCCACCACGTGTGCCCCCGCCCGGCGCACCCCTGTCCAGCCGGCCGGGAGCACACCGATGAGCGCGTACCGGCCGCCACCGCTCCTCACCCTCGTCCACGCCTGCGCCGGCCTCCTCGCCGTCGGCTCCCTCGCCGTCACCCTCTACGACGGCCTCGAGGAACGCCGGGTCGCCCTCGCCTTCGGCGTCCTCGTCACCGTCGGCGAGCTCACCCGGCGCAACGGCGCGCGGGTCCGGGAGCCGGCACCGCTCGGAGCCGCCGCGGCCCTGTCCTACGCCCTGCTCGGCGAGGCCGGCGGACGGGCCACCCATCACGGCCCCACCCAGGTCGTCGCCGTGGTGCTCGCCGCCTCGCTGCTCGGCAGCGTCCCGCACATCGCCCGCGGACAGGGGCCCACACTCGATCACCTGGCGCGCCGCGTGCTCACCGTCGGCTTCGTCGCCCTGTGCTTCCAGCCCCCTTACAACCGGGGCATGTTCGACGACTGGGGCGGCCCCGCCTACGCCCTGCTGCTGCTCGCCCTGCTGTCCCTGACCGCGCTGTGCGACGCGGTGTTCGCCGCCGCCCTGGCCCACACCCGCACCGGCTGGCCGTTCGGGCCGGTGCTGCGGGACGAACTGCGGGCCGTGTGCGGCATCGGGTCCGCCGTCATCGCCACCGGGGCGGTGATGGCGCTGGCGGTCGCCGTCGTGGGGCTGTGGGCGCTGCCCGTCTTCTCCGTGCCACTGCTGCTCGCCCAGATGTCGTTCCGCCGTTACGCCGCCGTCCGGGCGACCTACCGGCAGACCATCGCCTCCCTGGCCCGGGCCACCGAGGTGGCCGGATACACCCCCTGCGGCCACGCCCGGCGGGTCGCCGCGGTCAGCAAGGCGGTGGGGCGTGACCTGGGGCTGACCGAGCCCGAGCTGGCCGTGCTGGAGTACGCCGCGCTCATGCACGACATCGGCCAGCTGAGCCTCGTCGACCCGGTGCCCGCGGGCGCCACCGCCGCGCTGCCGGCCGCGGAGCAGCGGCGGATCGCCCTGCTCGGCGGGGCCGTCGTACGGCAGACGGGCGTCGACGAGGCGGTGGCCATGGTCGTGGAGCGGCAGGCCGACCCCTACGCCGAGCAGCCGCTCGCCGCGCGAATCGTCCGGGCCGTGAACGCGTACGAGGAGAAGTCCCGGGAAGGAGGGCCGGGCGGGCCGCTGAAGGCGCTGGAGGAACTCCGGCTCGCCACCTCCGGGACGTACGCCCCGGAGGTGGTGGAATCACTGGCCCGGGTACTGGCAAGGAGCAGTCTGACCCTGCCCGTGGCTGGGTAACCCATGGGTAATGAGCGCCCTCGAGGCCGTACGTGGTTGGATGCGAAGGAGAAGGTGTCCGGGGGCTCGAAACACAGCTACGGCCAGCCCACCGCACGGAACTGGCAGGCGGGAATCGTGAGGATCTTCGGCAAGGGACGGCACCGGCCCTCCGCCTCCTGGCGGCAGGCCACGGACCGGGCGTTCACCCTCATCGGCGACGGCCGGTACGAGGACGCAGGCGCACTGCTGACACGTGCCGCCGATCTGGAGCCCTGGCTTTCCGAGTCCTGGTTCAATCTCGCGCTGCTGCACAAGTTCCGGCACGACTGGGAGCAGGCGCGGACGGCCGGCCTCAGGGCCGTGGCACTGCTCGACCGGGACACCGGCGCGCCCGACTGGTGGAACGTCGGCATCGCCGCGACCGCGCTGCAGGACTGGCCGCTGGCCCGGCGGGCCTGGCAGGCCTACGGGCTGCGGGTGCCGGGGGCGGCCAACGACTCCGGTGAGCCCCTCGGCATGGACCTCGGCAGCGCGGCCGTCCGGCTGTCCCCGGAGGGGGAGGCCGAGGTCGTGTGGGGGCGGCGGCTGGATCCCGCGCGGATCGAGGTGCTGTCCATTCCGCTGCCGTCGTCGGGACGGCGCTGGGGCGAGGTCGTCCTGCACGACGGAGTGCCGCACGGGGAGCGGACGACTGCCGCCGGGCACACGTATCCGGTGTTCGACGAGATCGAGCTGTGGGCGCCCTCGCCGGTGCCGACCTGGGTGGTGCTGCTGGAGGCGGCGACCGAGTCGGACCGGGACGCGCTGGAGCAGCTTGCGGCGGACGCCGGGTTCGCCGCGGAGGACTGGTCTTCTTCCGTGCGGTTGCTGTGCCGGATGTGTTCCGAGTCGCGTATGCCGTCGGACGAGGGTGACGGGGAGCATCTCGATCCGCATGATCACAGTGAGCCGGGGCATCCCGGGCCGCTGGGGCACCGGACGGACGGGCAGCTGTGGGTGCCGGAGCGGGAGTGCGGCTTGGCTGCGCCGGCTTCGCTGGTTCGGGGGTTGCTGGACGGGTGGGTTGCCGACAGTCCGGATTCTCGGGATTGGCGGGATCTGGAAGAGGTCTGCTAGGTCGTCCGACGGGTGCGGCGCCGTGGGGGCTGATCGCGCAGTTCCCCGCGCCCCCAAGAAAAATGGGGCGTCCGACACCGGCGTAATCTGTATCGCATCTCAGCCCGGTCAGTTTCAGGAAGGCGTGCGTAACGTCATGGCTCAGCAGGACACCGATCAGCAGCGTGCGGGCGTGCTCCCCGTCGATGACGAGGGGTACGTGATCGACACGGAGGACTGCGAGGAGCGCGAGGCGGCCTGGCGGGAGCGGGGGACCTCGCGGCCGATCACGGTGGTCGGGAACCCGGTGCTGCACAAGGAGTGCAAGGACGTCACCGACTTCGGCGAGGAGTTCCAGCAGCTCGTCGCGGACATGTTCGCCAGCCAGCGCACCGCCGAGGGCGTGGGCCTGGCCGCCAACCAGATCGGCGTGGACGCGAAGGTCTTCGTCTACGACTGCCCGGACGACGAGGGCGTCCGGCACACCGGCGTCGTCTGCAACCCCAAGCTCGTCGAACTGCCCGCCGAGAAGCGCCGTCTGGACGACAGCAACGAGGGCTGCCTGTCGGTGCCCACCGCGTACGCCCCGCTCGCCCGGCCCGACTACGCCGAGGTGACCGGCCAGGACGAGAAGGGCAACCCGATCCGGGTGCGCGGCACCGGATACTTCGCCCGGTGTTTGCAGCACGAGACGGACCACCTGTACGGCTACCTGTACATCGACCGGCTCTCCAAGCGTGAGCGCAAGGACGCCCTGCGCCAGATGGCCGAGAACGAGCCCCGCTACCCCGTGGTGGCCAACGACTGAGACCTCGGCCCCACCGGCCGCACGGCGTCTGTTCGGGTTTCCCACCCTGAACAGGCGCCGTTCCTCTGTGCCGTTCGCCTGTCCGTCGCACGTTCGACCGCTGCTGCTCTCCCGATGATCCGCGAGAAGTCACACAACGGGAGATTCCCGGCGCTGCGGGGTGGTGAATGAAGCAAATACGTTCCCAGAACGGTCAGTTGTAGTGCTGAATGGGATGAGCGGGGTATGCAACGGCGCACGCCCGGCACGAAGGGAGGGGCGCCCGCGCCAACTGGCGTCTGAGAGGGGTTAGTTCGTGCATGCTTTGTCACACGGCACCACATCGACACCGGTCACGATCGCAGTTCCACCGTCGCTCTCTCTCCCGGTGATCGAGGCGGAGTTTCCCCGGCAACTCCACCCGTATTGGCCGAAGTGCCAGGAGAGGACCCGGGCATGGCTGCTCGAAAAGCGGCTCATGCCGGCGGACAAGGTGGAGGAATATGCCGACGGCCTTTGCTACACCGACCTCATGGCCGGGTACTACATCGGCTCCTCGGACGAGGTCATGCAGGCGATCGCCGATTACAGCGCGTGGTTCTTCGTCTGGGACGACCGTCACGACCGCGACATCGTGCACGGCCGCCCCGCCGCCTGGCAGCTGCTGCGGGACCGGCTGCACTCGGCCCTCGACTCCCCCCGGGAGCACCTGCACCACCAGGACCCACTGGTCGCCGGGTTCGCGGACAGCGTGCTGCGGCTGTACGCGTTCCTGCCCCAGACGTGGAACCTCCGGTTCGCCCGGCACTTCCACGCGGTGATCGACGCGTACAACCGGGAGTTCCACAATCGCACGCAGGGAATCGTCCCGACGGTCGAGGAGTACCTCCGGCTGCGCCGGCTCACCTTCGCCCACTGGATATGGACGGACCTGCTGGAGTCGGCCGCCGGTTGTGAGCTCCCCGACGCCGTACGGAAACACCCGGCGTTTCGGCAGGCGGCGCTGCTGAGCCAGGAATTCGCCGCCTGGTACAACGATCTGTGCTCGCTCCCCAAGGAGATAGCGGGTGACGAGGTGCACAATCTCGGAATCAGTCTCATCACTCATGAGGGGCTGACTCTGGAACAGGCGGTCGCGGATGTCCGGCGCCGTGTCGAGAAAAGCATCACCGATTTCCTCGACGCCGAGCAGAAAGCCTTACGGTTCGCCGACGACCTCGCCGACGGAACCGTGCGGGGAAAGGAACTGAGCGCCGCCGTGCGGGCCTGCCTGAGCAATATGCGGAACTGGTTCAGTTCCGTCTACTGGTTCCACCACGAGTCCGGCCGGTACATGGTCGACAGCTGGGACGACCGGTCCACGCCCCCGTACGTCAACAACGAAGCGGCAGGTGAGAAATGACCGTCGAGTCTGTGAAGCCCGAAACCCCGCCGGCCGCGGAGCTGCGGGAGCCGCCCCGGGCGGGCGGTGGTGTCCCGGTCCTCGGGCACGGCTGGAGGCTGGCGCGCGACCCGCTGGCGTTCATGTCCCGGCTGCGCGACCACGGCGACGTCGTGCGGCTGAAGCTCGGGCCGAAGACGGTGTACGCGGTCACCACCCCGGACCTGACCGGCGCCCTGGCACTGAGCAACGACTTCATCATCGCCGGGCCGCTGTGGGAGTCCCTGGAGGGCCTGCTCGGCAAGGAGGGCGTGGCCACGGCGAACGGCCCGCGGCACCGGCGTCAGCGGCGCACCATACAGCCCGCCTTCCGGCTCGACGCCATCCCCGCCTACGGCCCGATCATGGAGGAGGAGGCCCACGCGCTCACCGAGCGCTGGAAACCCGGCGAGACGATCGACTGCACCTCCGAGTCCTTCCGGGTGGCCGTGCGGGTCGCGGCCCGCTGCCTGCTGCGCGGCCAGTACATGGACGAGCGGGCCGAGCGGCTGTGTGTCGCCCTCGCCACCGTCTTCCGGGGGATGTACCGGCGGATGGTGGTCCCGCTCGGGCCGCTCTACAACCTGCCGCTCCCGGCCAACCGCGAATTCAACCGGGCATTGGCCGATTTGCATCTCCTGGTCGACGAGATCGTCGCCGAGCGCCGGGCATCCGGTCAAAAGCCGGACGATTTGCTGACGGCATTGCTGGAGGCGAAGGACGACAATGGCGACCCGATCGGGGAACAGGAGATCCATGATCAGGTCGTCGCGATCCTCACCCCCGGCAGCGAAACCATCGCCTCCACGATCATGTGGCTGTTGCATATGCTCGCGGAGCACCCCGAACATGCCGACCGGGTGCGCGACGAAGTGCAAGCCGTCACCGGTGGGAGGCCGGTGGCATTCGCAGACGTCCGAGGACTCAGGCACACCAACAATGTCGTGGTCGAGTGCATACGTTTGAGGCCCGCCGTGTGGATTCTGACGCGTCGGGCGGTGCGGGACACGGAACTCGGTGGATACCGTATTCCGTCCGGGGCGGACATCATCTACAGCCCCTACGCGATCCAGCGCGACCCGAGGTCGTACGAGCGAAACCTGGAGTTCGACCCCGACCGCTGGCTTCCGGACCGGGTCAAGGACATCCCGAAGCACGCGATGAGCCCCTTCAGCGTGGGCAACCGCAAGTGCCCGAGCGACCACTTCTCGATGGCCATGCTGACGCTGATCACGGCGGCGATGGCCACCAGGTACCGCTTCGAGCAGGTGGCGGGGTCGAAGGACGGCACGCGGGTGGGGATCACGCTCCGGCCGCACGACCTGCTGGTGCGGCCGGTCGCGCGGTGACCGAGCCGTGCTTCAGGCCGCTTCGGGGCCTCTGAACGTGCGCCGGTAGGCGTTCGGGGTGGTCCCGATCGACCGGACGAAGTGGTGGCGCAGGGTGGCCGCGTTACCGAACCCTGTTCGGCCGGCGATCGCGTCCATGGTCTCGTCCGTCGCCTCCAGCATCCGCTGGGCCAGCAATACGCGCTGGCGCAGGATCCAGCGGTAGGGAGTCGTGCCCGTCTCCTGCTGGAAGCGGCGGGCGAAGGTCCGCGGGGACATGTGGGCGCGGGCGGCCAGTTGCTCGACGGTGACCTCCTCGTCCAGGTTCCGCTCCATCCACGCCAGCACCTCACCGATCGTGTCGGCCTGGGGGAGCGGCAGCGGGCGCTCGATGTACTGGGCCTGGCCGCCGTCGCGGTGCGGCGGCACCACCATGCGCCGGGCGATCTTGTTGGCGACCTCGGTGCCCTGCTCCTTGCGCACCAGGTGGAGGCAGGCGTCGATCCCGGCGGCCGTGCCGGCGGAGGTGATCACGGGGTCCTCGTCGACGTAGAGCACGTCCTGCTCCACGACCACGCGCGGGTACTGCCGGGCGAGGTCCTGGGCGTGCTTCCAGTGCGTGGCACAGCGGCGGCCGTCCAGCAGCCCGGCCGCGGCCAGCACGAAGACGCCGGAGCAGACGCTCAGCACCCGGGCACCGCGGTCGACCGCGCGGCGCAGGGCGTCCAGCAGGTCGGGCGGAAAGTCCCGGTACGCGTAGCTCTGGCCGGCCGGCACGGCGATCAGGTCGGCCGTCTCCAGCCGCTCCAGGCCGTGCTCGACCTGGAGGGAGAAGCCCGAGTTCATCCGCAGCACCGGGCCCTCGGCCGAGGCTACGGCGAAGTCGTACACCGGCAGGCCTTCGTCGCTTCGGTCGGTGCCGAAGACTTCGCACACCACGCCGAGCTCGAAGGGGTTCACGCCGTCGAGAAGGGCGACGGCCACGTTCTGCAGCATGCGTCCAGTGTGCCTCGCTCTTGGCAGTAATTCGAGGGTCTACGGCAGTACTGCCACTGACGGTAAGGAGTCATCAGCGCGACAGTGGTGTCCATGAACACGAACCAGATCGAAGCACTGATCGGACTGACCGCCACCTTCGGGATCCTGGTCCTCCTGATCCTCCCGTCCGTGATCGGCCTGGTGCGCGACAGGCGCATCGACCGCCAGATCAGGGAGGCCCAGGAGGCCCGCGAAGAGGTGCCGGCTCAGAAGTCCTCGTCCAGGTCGACGGTGCCCTCCACCGCCACCTGGTACGCCGAGGGCCGCCGCTCGAAGAAGTTGGTCAACTCCTGAACCCCCTGGAGCTCCATGAAGGAGAAGGGGTTCTCGGAGCCGTACACCGGAGCGAAGCCGAGGCGGGTCAGCCGCTGGTCCGCCACGCACTCCAGGTACTGCCGCATCGACTCGGTGTTCATGCCCGGCAGGCCGTCACCGCACAGGTCGCGCGCGAACTGCAGCTCGGCCTCGACGGCCTCCCGGAGCATGTCCGTCACCTCCTGCTGAAGCCGGTCGTCGAAGAGCTCCGGCTCCTCCTTGCGGACGGTGTCGACCACGTCGAAGGCGAAGGACATGTGCATCGTCTCGTCGCGGAACACCCAGTTGGTGCCGGTGGCCAGGCCGTGCAGCAGGCCCCGGCTGCGGAACCAGTAGACGTACGCGAAGGCGCCGTAGAAGAACAGGCCCTCGATGCACGCGGCGAAGCAGATCAGGTTGAGCAGGAAGCGACGGCGGTCCGCCTTGGACTCCAGACGCTCCAGCTTCTCGACCTCGTTGATCCACTTGAAGCAGAACCCGGCCTTCTCGCGGATGGACGGGATGTTCTCCACGGCCGCGAAGGCGGCGGCGCGGTCCTCCGGGTCGGGCAGATAGGTGTCCAGCAGCGTCAGATAGAACTGGACGTGCACGGCCTCCTCGAAGAGCTGGCGGCTCAGGTACAGCCGCGCCTCGGGGGAGTTGATGTGCTTGTACAGCGTCAGCACCAGGTTGTTCGCGACGATCGAGTCACCCGTCGCGAAGAACGCGACCAGCCGGCCGATCAGGTGCTGCTCCGCCGGTGACAGCTTGGCCAGGTCGGCGACGTCCGAGTGGAGGTCGACCTCCTCCACGGTCCAGGTGTTCTTGATGGCGTCCCGGTAGCGCTCGTAGAAGTCCGGGTAGCGCATGGGGCGCAGGGTGAGCTCGAAGCCGGGATCGAGAAGGTTCTGGGTGCTCATTACTGGCAGGCCTCGCAGGACTCGGGGTTTTCCAGGGAGCAGGCGACCGCTTCGGGGTCCGGGGTGGCCTGCACGGGAACAGTGGCCTGTGCGGCGCGGGCGATGCGGGTCGCCGGGCGCGAGCGCAGGTAGTACGTCGTCTTCAGCCCGGACTTCCAGGCGTAGGCGTACATCGAGGAGAGCTTGCCGATGGTCGGCGTCTCCAGGAACAGGTTCAGGGACTGGGACTGGTCCAGGAACGGGGTCCTGGCCGCCGCCATGTCGATCAGGCCGCGCTGCGGGATCTCCCACGCCGTGCGGTAGAGGGCGCGCACGTCCTCGGGGATCCACGCGAAGTCCTGCACCGAGCCGTTGGCCTCGCGCAGGGCCTCCCGGCTGCGGGCGTCCCACACGCCGAGCCGCTTCAGCTCGTCCACCAGGTAGGAGTTGACCTGGAGGAACTCACCCGACAGCGTCTCGCGCTTGAACAGGTTGGACACCTGCGGCTCGATACACTCGTACACGCCCGCGATGGAGGCGATGGTCGCCGTGGGGGCGATCGCGAGGAGCAGCGAGTTGCGCAGGCCGGTCGTGGCGACGCGCTCGCGCAGGGCCGCCCAGCGCTCCGGCCAGGTGAGCTCCGTGTCGTAGTGGTCGGGGTGCAGTACGCCCCGGGCCGTGCGGGTCTTCTCCCAGGCGGGAAGCGGTCCGCTGCGCTCGGCGAGGTCGGCGGAGGCCTCGTATGCGGCGAGCATGATGCGCTCGGCGATGCGGGTGGACAGGGCCTTGGCCTCGGGCGAGTCGAAGGGCAGGCGCAGTTTGAAGAAGACGTCCTGCAGGCCCATGGCGCCGAGGCCGACCGGACGCCAGCGGGCGTTGGAGCGGCCCGCCTGCTCGGTCGGGTAGAAGTTGATGTCCACGACCCGGTCGAGGAACGTCACGGCCGTGCGGACGGTCTCGTCCAGCCGCTCCCAGTCCATGTCCCCGCCGGCCACGAACGCGCCGAGGTTCACCGAGCCGAGGTTGCAGACCGCCGTCTCCCCGTCGCTGGTGACCTCCAGGATCTCCGTGCAGAGGTTGGAGGAGTGCACGACGTGGCCTGGCTCGGCCGTCTGGTTGGCGGTGCGGTTGGCGGCGTCCTTGAAGGTCATCCAGCCGTTGCCGGTCTGCGCCAGGGTACGCATCATGCGGCCGTACAGCTCGCGGGCGGGCAGGGTCTTCTTCGCGAGGCCCTTCGCCTCGGCCGCCCGGTACGCGGTGTCGAACTCCTCGCCCCACAGGTCGACCAGCTCGGGCACGTCCGAGGGGGAGAACAGCGACCAGTCGGCGTCGGCGTTCACGCGCCGCATGAACTCGTCCGGCACCCAGTGCGCGAGGTTCAGGTTGTGCGTACGGCGGGCGTCCTCGCCGGTGTTGTCGCGCAGCTCCAGGAACTCCTCGATGTCGGAGTGCCAGGTCTCCAGGTAGACCGCGGCCGCGCCCTTGCGGCGGCCGCCCTGGTTCACAGCGGCGACCGAGGCGTCCAGGGTCTTCAGGAACGGCACGATGCCGTTGGAGTGGCCGTTGGTGCCGCGGATCAGCGAACCGCGTGCGCGGATGCGGGAGTACGCGAGTCCGATGCCGCCGGCGTGCTTCGACAGCCGGGCCACCTGGTGGTACCGGTCGTAGATCGAGTCCAGCTCGTCCTTGGGGGAGTCGAGGAGGTAGCAGGACGACATCTGGGGGTGCCGGGTGCCGGAGTTGAACAGGGTGGGGGAGGAGGGGAGGTAGTCGAGGCGGCTCATGAGCCCGTAGAGCGCCGCGACCTCGTCCAGTGCGCGGGTGGTGTCGTCCTCGGCGAGGCCGCTCGCCACCCGCAGCATGAAGTGCTGGGGCGTCTCGACGACCTTGCGGGTGTGCGGGTGCCGCAGCAGGTAGCGGCTGTGCAGCGTGCGCAGGCCGAAGTATCCGAAGCGGTCGTCGGCCGCCCGGTCGATCAGCGCGTCGAGACGGGCGGCGTGGACGCGGACGAACTCGGCGGTCCGGTCGGCGATGAGGCCCTCGCGGTGGCCGACCGCGACGGACTCGGTGAAGGACGTGACGCCCTGCGAGGCGGCCTCTTCGCGGATGCCGATGGTCAGCAACCGGGCGGCCAGCCGGGAGTAGGCGGGGTCCTCGGAGATCAGACCGGCCGCGGCCTCCGTCGCCAGCTCCCGCAACTCCCGCTCGTCCGCGCGCGCGGAGCGGCCGCGCAACGCGGCGGCGGCGACCCGGCCGGGATCGGCGTCGGGGAGGTCGGCGGTCAGCTCCGTCAGGGTCCGCAACAGCGCGGCACCGGGGGCGTCGTGCTCTTCTTCGGCGGCTGAGACCGGTTCGGCTGGCGCGATGGTCACGTGGGGCTCTCCCTCGCTCGGCACGGGGGCCTCGTCGAGGGCAGGGGGCAGCACACGAGCGCACGCGGCGTCGCGTCCACCGGCCCATTCCACGAGGCCCGGACGTCGGGCACACCGGCCGGGTGGCCGGGGTGCGCTGTCGGCAGGTCCTCGGACTGACGCCCATGCGCCTATATGGGCATGGGTACACCGTTGCGGGACAGTTCCGGATTCGCACCGGATTCCCCTGCGGCGGCAGCGAGCATGAGCATACATCTTGTGTTGGGTTCGGTTGGCACCCCCAGATGTTGTGTCGCGATGGTGTCGGAGCGTCAGCTTTACGTGACAGCGGGCCGTCGTGCCGAGCTGGTCACGGCAAAGGACCCCTACTTCCGAGGCATCGAGGCCGACGCTGATCTTCCCGACGGCATGCAGGTC
>NZ_JBEOXI010000094.1:0-28703 GCF_040296465.1 Streptomyces sp. NPDC002130 | reverse complement strand
CCGGCCAGGGCCAGGGAGGACTTGCCGGAGCCGGAGGGGCCCACGATCGCGGTCCAGCGCTCACCAGCGACCATACGGGCGACCGCCTCGGACTCAGCCAGGCGACCGTGAAAGACAGCGGCGTCGGCCTCCTCGAACGCCAGCAGCCGTCGGAACGGCGACGGTGGCAGTACGAGGTTTCGCAGTTCGGGCCAGGCGTCCAGCAAGCCGGTCGTGGGGATCAGGTAGCTCGCCGGGGGCTCGTCTGCCTCGGCCAGCGCCATCATGCCGACGACGCCGTTGAGTTCCTCGTCCCACACCGGGCTGCCGCTGAAGCCGTGGGAGACCGGGTAGCCGCCCTCCGCCAAATCGGCCTGAACCCATCCGTCGGCCTGCCGCGCGCGGAGCAGAGCCGAGTGCCACACGCCCCCGGGGCGGTTCGCGGGGAAACCGAAGACCCGCGCAGGGTGCCTCCACACCTCCGGTTCGTCCACCAGGCGGATGGGCCGGCCGCCCTGCAGTCGGGCTTCCAAGCGCAGTACGGCCACGTCTCCGGCACCGGACGGCCGCGGGGGAACCCAACGCTCGACGCCCGCCATGACGTGCGGCACGCCGACCGCGGCACCGTCCGGCGCGCTTCCGGCCGGGGCCCGCAGCAAGGGCAGCGTCACTGCGATGCGGGCGTCGGCGGCGGGCTCGGTCTCCGCTGGGGTACCAAGCGCCGCGTTGATGACATGCGCGCAGGTCAGCGCCACATCATCGGTGACAAGGAAGCCCACACCCACCGGTTCGCCCTGTCGGCCCCGGATTTGGAGCACTGCCGATTCCAGGGCCCTGGTGCCCCCGTCGGCGGCATGAACGTGGACCGAAGACTCCTGCCTGGAAGAATCAACCGTCGAGGCGTCGGAACCGGCCGGGTCAGGCGTCGCCCCGTCCGGCCGCTCGAACGCCGTCATGGCGTGGGCTCGCCTCCCGTCGAAGCGCCTGTGGGATCAGCCGAGGGTTGGCGCCAGACGAGCGCGACCTTGAAGTTGGCCTGCGCCGAAGTGCTGGAGATCACCACATCGGCTTCGGCCGACAGAGCAAGGCCGAACTCGACGCTGATCTCGTCCGGTCTGCGGGTCATGTCCTGGAAGCCGTCGACGAAATTCTGGGCGACCGGTCTGACCGCCGCCACCATCTCGCCCAATGAGCGGGTGGCCCGCGCAACGACCTGTCCCGGCCTGGCGACCCTGACCAGGCCGTCTCCCTTCGCCTCGATCTGCACCTTCACCATCTCTGACTGCCCGTCCGCCCCGGCGACCGGCACTTCCACGAGATAGACCACCGTTTCCCCCTTCGGCCACACCAGTCTCCGCCAGTCCTGCTGCACCGCATGATCCCTCTTCTTTCAACTCTCGCAAAAGAGGGGGGAGTTAAGTCGTCAAGGGCCGCAGCATCTACATCCAGTGACTCAACCCTGACGCGAAAAGGCGTAGCGGCGCGATCGCCGCAGGGGCAGACAGGGGTCCCGGGCCCGCACCGCACACCGCGCCACACCCGTCCACCACACCCGTCCACCGCCGCCGGCGCACCACGCAGATCGAGGTCCTCGAGCGGCTGGTCGGCATCCGCGTCCAGCAGGCACCGCCCATGCCGGTCGCACGCCCGCTGCCAACGCGGCAGGTACCGCACCGCCCGCACCACCCAGCCCGTGCCCAGCAGCATGGTGCAGACCTCGGCCACCGCGCTGGATGTCGTCGACTACCGTGCTAACCAGGCCGGCGAGATCACCGCCATCGACGACCTTCAGAACAACAGCACACACCACCCGCAGTGCTTCGCCTACGACTCTTCCAGCGCCTGACCCAGGCATGGACCAACACCGCCGGTCACCGCTCCCCCGCGAGGTCGAGATCTTGCCTGGGGACCTCGGCAGCAGCCTGCGTCGGCTGGGGCCGACACCATGGGTGAGCGATCGGATGGGACACTCCACGCCACCACGCCTCCACCGGGAGCTTCCCCGCCGGCTCGAACGGCTCACCCGGCCGCGGAAGCGCCACCGCCTGGCCGGCCTCCTCGGCCGCATCCTTCGTCCACTCCCCCGGCTCCGCCCACGCGTGCGTCGCCAGGTTGAACGTCCCCCAGTGGATCGGCAGCAGCACCCCACTCGCGCCACCGCCCTGCAGGTCAAGGTGGGCCTGCACGCCCTGGAAAGGCGTCATGTGGATGTCGGGCCAGAAGTCCGAGTACGCGCCGATCTGGATCATCGTGGCGTCGAACGGCCCGTGCTCTGCGCCGATTTCCTTGAAGCCGTCGAAGTAGCCGGTGTCGCCGCTGTGGTAGATCCGGTGCTCCGCACCGGCGACGACCCAGGAGGCCCACAGGGTGTGCTGGGTGTTGCGCAGCCCCCGGCCGCAGAAGTGCCGGGCCGGGGTGGCGGTCAGGGTGAGGCCGCCGATCTCGGTGGACTCGTGCCAGTCCAGCTCGCGCAGCCGGCCGGCGGACACGCCCCAGTGCTCCAGGTGCGCGCCGACGCCGAGCGGCACGGCGAACAGCGTGTCCGTGCCCGCGAGTGCCTTGATGGTGGGCATGTCCAGGTGGTCGTAATGGTCGTGCGAGATGACCACGACGTCGACCGGGCCGAGGGCGGCGAGCGGCAGGGGCACGGGGTGCAGCCGCTTGGGGCCCGCGAAGGAGAAGGGGGAGCAGCGCTCGCCCCACACCGGGTCGAACAGGACGCGCCGGCCGTCCACCTCCGCGAGCACGCTGGAGTGTCCCATCCAGGTCAGCCGGAGCCCGGTGGCCGGGGGCCGGGCGATGTCGGCGAGGGCGGTGGGGTGCACCGGGACGGTGCCCCTCGGGGCGCGGCGGGGCCGGGTCTCCTTGTCGAAGAAGACCTTCGCGAAGTCCAGGGTCGAGCCCGAGGGCCTGGTCCGCGCGGGGCCGCCGGGGTTCTGGAAGACCCCGTCCTTGAAATGGGGTGATCTGCGGATGCGCGCCATGCGCTCACCGCTCGGGTCGGCGCCGAACGCCCCGGGCTGCAGCGCACGGAGCCCGGAGCTCAGGGTACGGAAACCGGCCACGGTACCTCCAGGTGGAGTCGGTCAGGCTTTCCATTATGGTCGGCCCCTCCGACAACACCGGATCACAGGGGCCCCACCGGAAGCGAATCCGGGGCGATACTGACTCACTATTCAGTAACCCGCTTGACGAAGGAGCCCGGATGGCCACCCCCCTGTTGTCTCTGACCTGGACCGATCACCTCACGGGACGGCAGGGATTCCTGGTCGTCGACCGGCTGGTGCGCGGGGTCGCCAGCGGCGGTCTGCGGATGCGCGCGGGCTGCACGCTGGACGAGGTCACCGGCCTCGCCCGCGGCATGACCGTCAAGGAGGCCCTGCACTACGACCCGGCGAGCCGCTACGTCCCGCTCGGCGGCGCCAAGGGCGGCATCGACTGCGACCCCCGGGACCCCGGGGCGTATCCGCTGCTCGTGCGGTACCTGCGCGCGATGCGGCCGTACATAGAGAGCTGCTGGACGACGGGCGAGGACCTGGGACTCACCCAGGACCTGGTCGACCGGGCGGCGGCCGAGGCGGGGCTGGTCTCCTCGATCCAGGCCGTGTATCCCCTGCTCGACGACGAAGCCGAGGCCCGGCGGCGGCTCCGGGACGCGTTCGCGGTCGAGGTCGACGGCATCGGTCTGGACGAGCTGGTCGGGGGCTGCGGTGTGGCCGAGGCGACCCTGGCCGCCCTGGACCGTGCCGGGGTGCCGCGCACCGGGGCCCGGGTCGCCCTCCAGGGCTTCGGCACCATGGGCGGGGCCACCGCGCGCTTCCTCACGCGCGCGGGGCTCACGGTCGTGGCCGTCGCCGACCTCAAGGGCACGATCGCCAACCGGGCGGGCCTGGACGTCGAGGCGCTGCTCGCGGCTCGGGACGCCCACGGCACGGTGGACCGTTCCGCACTGCGCCCCGGCGACCGCGAACTGCCGGGCGACGCCTGGCTGGCGGCCGACGCGGAGGTACTGGTTCCGGCCGCCGTGTCGTACGCGATCGACACCGGGAACCAGGAGCGGATCACCGCCCGCTGGGTCGTGGAGGCGGCCAACATGCCCGTACGTCCGGAGGCGGAGCTGCTGCTGACCGCGCGCGGGGTGACCGTGCTGCCGGACGTCGTGGTCAACTCGGGCACGAACGCCTGGTGGTGGTGGACGCTGTTCGGGGACATCGGCGCCGACGCGGAGGAGGCGTTCGCGTACACCCGCCGCTCGATGCGGGCGCTCGTGGAGCGGATGCTGGCCCGCGCGCTGGCCGACGGGACGACGCCGCGGGCCGCCGCCCACGCGATCGCGGCGGACCGGCTGCCGCTGATCGCGGAGCGGTTCGGCTGGTTCCGGTGACGCTCCCGCCCGTCTGCTGGACGGCTGGTGCCGGTGACGCCCCCGCCCGTCTCCTCGACGGCTGGTTCCGACAAGGCGCACGCCGCCTCCTCACGGCTGTCGCCGCGGACCCTGCCGGGCAGGCCGAAACGCCCCGTCGAGGGACCGCGCGGCCGTGGGTAGGGTGACGGCGTGACGAGAGTCCGGTTGAGTGTGGCTCAGCGGCGCGGGGATCTGTTGCGGGCCGCCATCGAGCAGATCGAGGCGAGGGGTGTGGCGGCGGTCAGGATCGCCGACGTGGCCTCGGCGCTCGGCGTGAGCAACGCGCTGGTCCTCTACCACTTCTCTTCGAAGGAGCAGCTGGTCGCCGCCGCGTTCCGGCACGCCGCGGAGGGCGACCTGGCGCATCTGCGCAAGCTGCTCGGCCGCCGTTCGCCGGCGCTGCGCCGGCTGCGGTCGGCCGTACGGTGGTACGCCCCGACCGGGCAGGCCAAGGGCTGGCGGCTGTGGATCGAGGGCTGGGCGGCGGCGCTGCGCGACCCGGCGCTGCGGGAGGTCGCCCAGGATCTCGACCGGCAGTGGAAGGCGGCCCTCGCCGAGGTCATCGCGGAGGGCGTGGCCGCCGGTGAGTTCCGCTGCCCCGACCCGGCCGGCACGGCCCTGCGTCTGACCGCCCTCCTCGACGGTCTCGCCGTCCAGCTGACGTCCTACGCCGGTGCGGTGCCGCGCGCCCGGGCCCAGGAGTGGGTGGAGGAGGCACTGACCCGCGAGTTGGGCCTGACGGCAGAGCGGCTGACGCCTTAGACGGTGTCTTTCGGATCATGCCGGGCCCACGCGGGCTCACCGGCACGGCTCCGGCACCGTCACTCCGGGTCGGGCCGACCCGAAAACCATGACCCGCCCTGAAAGCCACCACTCCTGTGCGTGCGGGCCGCGTCGATGTCGCACCCGGCGCGGCCCGCACGTGCAGGAGCCGCGCTCACGCCACCGAGGCGATCCGCATCCTGATGTCGTCCGGCGACAGCACCCCCTTGGCCGTCACATGGTCGCCCGAGGACTCCCCGCGCAGCCGGCGCCCGATCCACGGCACGAGGAACTCGCGTGCCCAGGCGACGTTGTCACGCCGCATGTCGAGAGCGCCGCGCGGTGGCAGTGGTGGCCACGCCTGCTCGGGGTCGGCCGGCACGTCGAGGCCGAGCACCTGGCCCGCGCGCAGCGCCACGCGTGTGTGCCCCTCGGGCGACAGGTGCAACCGGTCGGCGTCCCAGGCCCGGCGGTCCTGCACGCTGCGCAGGGACCACAGGTCGAGCACGGGGCAGCCGTACCGGTCGGCGATGGCCCGGACGTGTCCGTTGTACGTGGCGATCTTGCCGCGCAGATGCTTGAGCACGGGCACGCCGCGGGTGTCGAACCCGGTCGTCACCATCACCGTGCCGGACACGGCGGTGAGTTGGACCAGTGCCCGCTCGAAGCGCTCGGCCACCTCGTCGGGGTCGGTGCCGGGCCGGATGATGTCGTTGCCCCCGGCGCAGAACGAGACGAGGTCCGGGGCCATGCCGACGGCCCGCGGAACCTGGTCCGCCACGATCTGGTCGAGGAGCTTTCCGCGTACGGCGAGATTGGTGTACCGGAAGTCGCCCTCGGGCCTGCGGTCGGCGAGCAGGACCGCGAACCGGTCGGCCCAGCCGACGAACGCCCCGTCGGGGCCGGGGTCGCCGACGCCCTCGGTGAAGCTGTCCCCCACCGCCACGTACGACCCGATCACTGCTTTGCTGTCACTCTTCGAATCGTCTGCCACAGCAGCCCATGATTCACCTTCGAATGTGACCTACGCGACCGTAGGAAAGGGTTGACGGGCGGTGATATAAGCCACTCCTAAAGTGTTCGCCAACTCCGGAATACCCCGCTTGTCAGGGATGTTTCGGGGTGAGCCGCCAGACCCGGAATCCACTGATCCGGAAGTGGCTCCAGACGGTCCGGAAGGCGAAATGGCCACCGGTGTAGGGCTGCGGATCGGTGTGGTCGAAGACGAGCCGCCCGTTGTTCCACCATCGGACCATGGAACCGTCGGACACGATCCGCACCCGGTTCGGCTCGCCCGGCACCAGCAGCGGCTCGGTGTAGTCGAAGACCAGGGGACGGACGCCGGGTTCGCCGACGTAGCGGCGCAGCCGGGTCGTGGTGTTGTAGTTGGCACCGTAGCCCGCGTAGTACGTCGTGAGGTGGTCGTACTCGTCGAGGGCTCCGCCGCGCGGTGTCGCGAAGAGGTCGTCCGGCGAGCGCACGTCGGTCGCGTTCCAGAAGTTGTTGAGGTCCGAGACCCGGTCGTTGACGCCGCCCTCGGAGACGGGGGTCGCGGTGTATTCGAGCACGTAGGGCCCCTCGAGCCGCTGCCTGAACCACACGGTCGCGCCGCTCGGTACGTCGATCTCCAGTGTGCCGCGTGAGGCGGTGACGGTGCCGCCGTCCTGGAGTTCGGCCGCCCATTGCCCGAGCCCGTGGCAGAAGTCGTCGCGTGCGATGAGACGGCGGTGCGGGGACGCGGCGTGCGCGGGGGCCGTGGGGGCGAGGGCCGCCAGGGCGGCTCCGGCGGCCAGGGCTCCGAACGCTCTGCGGGTGGTCGGCACGGTGACACCACTCCTCGGGATCCGCCGGGAAGGCTCTGGAAAGCGCTTGCACTCCGGCCGTGATCACTCTGTCCCAACTGCCGCCGCCTGTCGATCCCTTGGGGCGAGCGACGGCACGCGCTCACACCGAAGGCCGGACCCGGGGATCGGGGTCCGGCCTTCGGTCGCGTGTCAGGCAGGTGGTCGTGCGGTGGGTCAGCCGACGGAGACGCCGTGCGAGCGCAGGAAGGCGACCGGGTCCACGTCCGAGCCGTAGTCCGGCGTGGTGCGGATCTCGAAGTGCAGGTGCGGTCCGGTCACGTTGCCGGTGGCGCCCGACAGGCCGACCTGCTGCCCGGCGGTCACGGTCTGGCCGGCCGACACGGAGAGCTGGGACAGGTGGGCGTACTGGGCGTAGTAGCCGTCGTTCAGCTTGATGACGACCTGGTTGCCGTAGGCGCCGCCCCAGCCGGCGGAGACGACCGTGCCCGCGCCGACGGCCTTGAGGGAGGTGCCGGTCGGGACGACGAAGTCGACACCGGTGTGGTAGCCGCTGGACCACATGCTGCCGGACATGCGGTACGGGGTGCCGACGGTGGCACCGTCCACCGGGAGGGCGTACCCGCCGGCGTTGCTCTCGGCGGCGGGCTTGGCGGCGGCCGGCTTCGCGGCGGTCTCGGCCTTCGGGGCCGAATCGGCGGCGGACGGCTTCGGGGCCGAGGCCTTCGGGGCAGAGGCCTTCGGCGCGGACGGGGCCGAGGACTTCGGCGCGCTCGCGGCCTTCTTGCCGATCGACAGCTTCAGGCCCGGGTGGATCAGCGACGGGTCGGAGCCGACGGCGTCACGGTTGTCCGCGTAGAGCTTCTTCCAGCCGCCGCTGACGTTCTGGTCGTCGGCGATCTTCGCGAGGTAGTCGCCGGCCTTCACGGTGTACGTGCTGGCGCCGTTGGCCTTTCCTGCGGCCTTCTTCTCGGCGGCCGGAGCGGACTGGACGGCCTTTTCCGGAGCCGACTGCGGGGTCGCGGCGTGAGCGCCGGCGGCCCCCATGAGCGGCAGGGCGAGGGCGGCCCCGCCGGTTCCGGCGACGGCGATGGAGCGGGTGAAACGCTGGGTCTTGGGGCGGCGGTGCTTACCCTTCGCGGGCATGGCGAATTCCTCTCCGTCGCCTGCGAGGTGAGCTGTCGGGTGCGGGCTGGAGATGCCCGGCCGCGCCGTGGCGCGGCTTAACCCCAAGCCGTTCCGGGAACCGGAACAGGCGTCTTACCTGTGGGTCCCCCGCTCCTGCCGTACGTCGGGTCAGTGTGTGCGGGCTCCGGGCGGCGGCAGGATTAGGCGTCCGTCCGGATTGGTGTGGAACGTAAGCGACCACGACGCAATAGGACAAGCTTGCGGTTGCCTGTGACGGTGTTTTTCTTGACGCGTCGCCACATATGCCGTCACCGAGCGTGGATCACCGATCCCCCGCTCCACTCAATGGCCCTGAAAATTACGGAGATTACGTGAACATGGCGACAGCACATCGTCACGAATATGACGATGGTCACGCACCCCGACCTCATCTCCTTTACGATCGGGGCACGTTATCCCTAAGCGGCTAAAATTCCCTATTCGGACACAATGACTACTTCCGCTTAAGGCGGACGATCGCGGCGTCCAGATCCCCGCGCAAACCGACCCGCAGTCCATGGTGAAGCAGCACGGCCCCTCGGTGAACTTCGCCCGTTTCAGGGCATTCATACGATTCTGTCGGGTCAAGGCCGCGCAGCCGGAGCGTCGGAACGGGCTCGCCGTAGCGCTGCGCCTGGAGCCAGGCGAAGACGACGGTCTCCTCGCCGAGGACGTACTGGACGGCGCTCAGCCCGCCCTCCGGAGGCCGCAGCCGGTACTGGTCGCCGCGCTGCACCACGGGCCGGATCTCCTTGTAGAGCCCCACCCACTGCGCCGCCTCGGCGAGCTCCTCCGGCGTCCACTTCGTGAGGTCGCCGCCGACCCCGAGCACCCCGGCCATGGCGCTGACGAACCGGAACCGCAGCGAGCTGGCCCGGTGGTTGAGCATGGCGTTCGGGCTGTCGGTGACCCAGGCGGCCATGACCCGGGCCGGATGGATCTGACTGAAGCCGTGCTGGATGGCGAGCCGGTCGAGGGGGTCGGTGTTGTCCGAGGTCCACACCTGGTCCGTGCGGCTCAGCACACCGAGGTCGATCCTCCCGCCGCCGCCCGAGCAGGACTCGAAGGCCACCCCCGGGTGGGCGGCCCGCAGCCGGTCCAGCAGGGCGTACAGGCCGTGCACGTGGTCGACCCACAACCGCTGCGGGTAGGCGTCGTCCGGCCAGCCGGCGTCGGTGAAGCAGCGGTTGAAGTCCCACTTCACGTAGTCGATCGGCGCACTGGAGAGGAGCCCGTCGAGCTGCTCCCACAGGTACTCCCGGACGTCCTCCCGGGCGAGATTGAGTACCAGCTGGTTGCGGAACTCCGTCCGCTTTCGTCCCGATTGGTACTGCACCCAGTCGGGGTGCGCGCGGTACAGGTCGCTGTCCGGGTTGACCATCTCCGGCTCGACCCAGATCCCGAACTGCATCCCGAGGCCGTGCACATGGTCGGCGAGCGGCTTCAGCCCGCCCGGGAAGCGGTCGGGGTTGGGGGTCCAGTCGCCGAGCCCGGCCCGGTCGCTGGTGCGCGCCCCGAACCAGCCGTCGTCGACCACGAACAGCTCGACTCCCATGGCGGCGGCCCGCTCGGCGAGCTCCCGCTGCTGCTCCTCGGAGATGTCGAACTCGGTGGCCTCCCAGGAGTTGAACAGCACGGGCCGGTCCCGGCCGGCGTCCGGGATCACGTACGCCCGCTGGTAGGCGTGCCAGGCGCGGCTCGCCCCGCCGAATCCGCCGTCGCTGAAGAGCCCGGCGAAGACGGGGGTCGTGTACGACTCCCCGGTGCCGAGCGTCAGCAGTCCGGAGTCGTCGTAGCCGGCGCCGCCGGTGATCTGCACGCGCGCGTCCGGGAGCTGGGCCACGGCGATGCGCCAGGACCCGGACCAGCCCAGGGCGCAGCTGTAGACCTCGCCGCGCTCCTCGGTGGCGTCGGTGTCGAGGGCGACCCACGGCAGGTGCTGGTGGGAGGTGTGGCCGCGACGGCTGCCGATGACCTTCTCGCCGTGGGTGAGTCCGGAGCGGGTCAGCCGGGACTCGGCGCCCCAGCGGCCGTGCAGCTGGGACAGACGCCAGGTGTCGCGGTCGGGCAGGGTCCAGGTGGCGGAGTCGGCGCGCAGCAGCTCGACGGCGGGCCCCTGGTTGTCCAGCGTCACCCAGCGCTCGACGACATCCGCCGAGGGGCGCATCCGGTAGTGCAGGGTGACGGCCAGGTCGCCGTCACGGAACCGGAGTCTCAGCTCGCCGTCCTCGGCGTCGTGCCCCTCGTAAGCCCACTCGGTGCCGCGCCGCTCGGCCGTGCGTACGGACAGGGCGGGGCGGACGAAGCGGGGGCCGCCTTCGACCGGATACTCCTCGCGTCCGTCGAGCGGGGACTCGAAGGGCCAGTAGTCCGGCAGCGGCCGGACGGCGAGGGCCTCGGCGTCGGCCAGGCCGATACGGGGGCCCCAGTGCAGGTGCAGCAGCTCGTCCCGGTCGGTGACATGGACGGCGTAGCTGCTGGCCGGCCCGGAGAGCACCCATGTACGACCGTCTTCGGAGATGTCCAGCATCATGCCCTCACATATTCGAACAAGCCCGACCAGGTGCGACCAGGCGGCAACATCATCAGGGGCTGTGGGGCCTCCGGGCAACGCCTGTGGACAACTCATTGCCCCAGGCAGGCATGTCGTATCGTCGAGAGACGCCCGTCGACGAGCCGCGCCGGCGGCGCCGAAGGGGAGGAGCCCTCGTGACACAGCAGGTCCCGTCGACCGAGCCCGAGCTGGCCGGAGTGCGCAACTTCCGTGACGTGGGCGGGCTTCCGACCGTGGACGGACGGCGGGTGCGGCAGGGCGTGCTGTTTCGCAGCGGCCACCTCGCCCATGCGACCGGGGAGGACGCGGCCTTCCTGACCACGCTGGGCCTGCACACGATCTTCGACTTCCGCAACGCGGCCGACCAGAAGCTCGAAGGGCCGGACGTCGAGCTGCCGGGCGTGCGCAATGTGAACCTGCCGCTGAGCGACCCCGCCGACGGCGCCGAGTTCTGGAAGATGGTCCGCGACGGCGATCTGGACCAGCTGCGCGAGATCCTCTCGGACGGCAAGGGCGCGGGCCGCATGATCGCCTCGTACCGCACGATCATCAAGCACCGCACCGACGAGCACTCCCGGGTGCTGCACGCGCTCGCCGAGGACAGTGTCCCCGCGCTGATGCACTGCGCGGCGGGCAAGGACCGCGCGGGGCTGTCCGTCGCGGTGACGCTGCTCGCCGTGGGCGTCGAGCGCGAGGCGATCGTCGAGGACTACCTGAAGTCGAACGCCAAGCACCGCCGGTACAAGGTGCACCGCTCCAGCTCCGCGGCCTCGGCCTACTCCCCCGAGGTCATGGAGCTGCTCAGCCCCCTCTTCGACGCGCGCGCCGAGTACCTGACGGCGGCCTTCGACACCATCGAGGAGACGTGGGGCGGCGTCGACACCTACCTGGAGAAGGGGCTGGGGCTGTCCGCGGAGACCCGGGAGCGGCTGCGCGAGCGGCTCCTCGACTGAGGTGCGCAAGTGGGGGCTACTTCGCCCCGACCTCGAACAGCAGGTACACGAAGGCGGCGAAGACGTGGCCGGCGATGAGGTAGATGAACAACCTCACCCACAGGGCGCGGGGGAACTTCTCCTCCATGTCGCTCATGACACGTCTCCGGGGGTGGGGCCCAGGCACAGGGCGGCCGTGGGGCTCTGCAGCAGGGTGTGGACGAAGAGCAGGTCGACGCCGTCGTGGTCCTCGGCGGCGATCCGGTGCGGGGTGAGCGAGTCGAAGTGGGCGCTGTCGCCGGCCGCCAGCCGGTGCGTGGTGTCCCCGAGGCGCAGCCGCAGCCGGCCGCGCAGCACGTGAAGCCACTCCTCGCCGGGGTGGACCCGCACGATGTCGCCCTGGGAGCCGTGGGGGACGTGGACACGCAGGGCCTGCATCCCGCGGCCGGGGGCGCCGGCCTGCCAGTAGGTCCAGCCGCCCGCCGCGGTCGGTTCCATGTCGGCCGCGCGGATGACGGCGTCCCGGTCGGCGACCGTCTCGCCGAGCAGCTCGGCGACGGTCGTACCGTAGATGCGGGCCAGTGCGAGCAGCATCGGCAGTGAAGGCTGGCGCTGCCCGGTCTCCAGCCGGGAGAGGTGGGCGGGCGACAGCCCGGCGGCGCGGGCCGCGGCCTCCAGCGTCAGGGAGGCCTGGCGCCGCAGCGCCCGCAGCTGGGGCGCCACCACGGCGGGCAGCGCAAGGTCGGCCGGCGAGTCGGCCCCGTGGGGCCGCTCGGTCTCGGAGGAGCTCATGCCTCCATTCAGCCGGACGCTTGCCTCACTGACAAATTTCTTGCCTCTGGGGCAAAAGCAAGCGGGTTCAGCGGTTGGCCACCGCCTGCTTGACGAGTGTCTTGCCGAAGTCCCACACCAGCCCGCCGTTGTGCGCGTCGTCCATCACCGCCGTGAAGGCGTCGACGAACCGGTCCACCTCGCGCTCGCCGATGATCAGCGGCGGGATCAGCTTGATCACCTCCATGTGGTCGCCGGAGACCTGCGTGAGGATCCGGTGGCGCTGCAGCAGCGGTACGACGACCATCTGCGCGAAGAGCCCCTTGCGGGCGGCCTGGAGCATCGTCCAGCGGCTGCGCAGTTTCAGCGACCTGGGCCGTCCGAACTCGATGCCGATCATCAGGCCCCGGCCGCGGACCTCGGCCAGCATCTCGTACTTGTCCGTCAGCGCCGCGAGCCGGGATCTGAGCCGGTCCCCGGTGGCCCGGACGCCCGCGACGATCTGCTCGTTCTCCATCACCGACAGCACCGCGAGGCCCGCCGCCATGGCCTGCGCGTTGGACCCGAAGCTCGCCGAGTGGACCAGCACCCGGTCCATCGACGAGTAGACCTTCTTGAAGATCCAGTCCTTGCCGATCGTGGCGCCGACGGGCACATAGCCGCCGGAGAGCGCCTTGGCCACGCACACCAGGTCGGGTTCCACACCGTCCTCGTGCTGGTAGCCGTAGAAGTCGCCGGTCCGGCCGAGGCCGGTCTGCACCTCGTCGGCGATGAGCAGCGCCTTGTGCCGGTGCAGCAGCTCCTGCGCGGCCCGCAGCCAGCCGGGCGGGCCCTCCAGCACGCCCTTGCCCTGGATCGGCTCGAAGATCAGCGCGGCGACGTCGCCCTTCCTCAGCTCCCTCTCCAGAGCGTCGAGGTCGCCGAGCGGAACGGCCGTGTCGGGCAGCAGCGGGGCGAAGCCGTCGCGGAAGACGGACTCGCCGTTCACCGAGAGGGAGCCGGTGGTCAGGCCGTGGAAGGCGTGGGCGCAGTACAGGACCCTGGGCCTGCCGGTGACGAACCGGGCGAACTTCAGCGCCCCCTCGACCGCCTCGGTGCCGCTGTTGCCGAAGAACACCCGGTCCAGGTGGGGGCTGTGCGCGAGCAGCTTCTCGGCCAGCAGGCCCGGCAGCGGCTGGCAGTCGAACCGGGTGAGATCGGCGAGCCCGGCGTCCAGGACGTCGTGCAGCGCCTTGCGTACGACGGGGTGGTGGCGGCCGAGGCCCATCACCCCGAACCCGGCGAGCATGTCCAGGTAGTCGTTGCCGTCCGCGTCGTAGAAGTAGGCGCCCTCGGCGCGCTCGTAGACCTTGTCGAAGCCGATGGTGTGCAGCATGCGCGGGAGCTGGTGGTTGAGGTGGCGGGTGTGCAGCTCGTAGCGCTCGGCTCCGCGCTCGGCCAGCAGCTTGCCGAGGTCGAACTCCCCGGCCTGCGACGACTCCGACGCGGATTCGGCGGTGGTCATTCCTGTGGCTCCTTGGACAGCTCTTCCTTGACGGCCAGGCTCGCGCCGATCCGTCCGGCGACCTCGACGGATGTCAGGCCGATGTCGGCGAGCACCTCGCCGCGCTTGGCGTGCGCGAGGAACTGCTCGGGGATGCCGAACCGCCGTACCGGTACGTCGACCTCGGCGTCGCCCAGGGCCAGCGCCACGGCCGAACCGACCCCGGCCGCACGGCTGTTGTCCTCGACGACGGCGACCAGGCGGTGCTCGGCGGCGAGGCCCGGGAGCGCCGGGTCGACGGGCTTGACCCAGCGGGGGTCGACGACGGTGCAGCCGATGCCGCGCGCTTCGAGCAGTTCGGCGGCCTGGAGGCAGACCGGTGCCATCACGCCGACGGCCACCAGGAGAACCCGCGGCTCGGAGGATCGGTGCAGTACGTCCAGTCCGCCCACCCGGTCGACCGCCGGGGTCGACGGGCCGACGGACTCCTTCGGGAAGCGCACGACGGTCGGCGCGTCGTCGACGGCGACGGCCTCGCGCAACTGGGCGCGCAGCTGGTCGGCGTCGCGCGGCGCGGCGATCCTGAGTCCGGGCACGACCTGGAGGACGGACATGTCCCACATGCCGTTGTGGGAGGCCCCGTCGACGCCGGTGATCCCGGCCCGGTCGAGCACGAAGGTGACCCCGCAGCGGTGCAGGGCCACGTCCATCAGAAGCTGGTCGAAGGCGCGGTTGAGGAAGGTGGCGTAGACGGCGACGACCGGGTGCAGACCGCCCGTCGCCAGGCCCGCCGCGGACACGGCCGCGTGCTGCTCGGCGATGCCGACGTCCCACACCCGGTCCGGGAACCGCTCGGCGAAGGCACCAAGACCGACCGGGTGCAGCATGGCGGCGGTGATCGCCACCACGTCCTGGCGCTCCTCGCCGATGCGGACGATCTCCTCGCCGAACACGGAGGTCCAGGAGGGGCCGCCCGCCGGGGAGAGCGGTGCGCAGGTCAGCGGGTCCATCACGCCCACGGTGTGGAAGTGGTCCTCCTCGTGGGCGAGGGCGGGCTCGTAGCCGCGGCCCTTCTCCGTGAGGCAGTGGACGAGCACCGGGCCGTGGAAGCGCTTCGCGCGCCGCAGCGCGGACTCCACGGCCCCGGTGTCGTGCCCGTCGATCGGCCCCAGGTACTTGAGGCCCAGGTCCTCGAAGAGACCCTGCGGGGCGAAGGCGTCCTTGAAGCCCTTCTTCGCGCCGTGCAGGGCCTCGTAGAGGGTGTTGCCGACCAGGGGCGTGCCCTGGAGGACGTCCTTGCCCCAGGCCAGGACCCGCTCGTAGCCGTCGGTCGTGCGCAGCGTGGCGAGGTGGTTGGCGAGGCCGCCGATGGTGGGGGCGTAGGAGCGTTCGTTGTCGTTGACGACGATGATCAGCGGGCGGTCCTTGGCGGCCGCGATGTTGTTCAGAGCCTCCCAGGCCATGCCGCCGGTGAGGGCCCCGTCGCCGATGACCGCGACGACATGGCCCTTCTCGCCCTGCACCTGGCGGGCCTTGGCGAGCCCGTCGGCCCAGCCGAGCGCCGTGGAGGCGTGGCTGTTCTCGATGACGTCGTGCTCGGACTCCTCGCGCGAGGGGTAGCCGGACAGGCCGCCCTTGCCGCGCAGCTTGGAGAAGTCCTGGCGTCCGGTCAGCAGCTTGTGGACGTAGCTCTGATGGCCGGTGTCCCACAGGATGCGGTCGGCCGGCGACTCGAAGACCCGGTGCAGGGCGATGGTCAGTTCCACCACGCCCAGGTTGGGTCCCAGATGCCCACCGGTCCTGGCGACCGCGTGCACCAGGAACTCGCGGATCTCTTCGGACAGTTCCCCCAGTTCCGCCTCGGACAGCGCCTTCAGGTCGCGTGGTCCCCGGATGTTCTCCAGAATCGTCACGCTCGGGCCCCCTTCGGATTCCGTGCTGCTCAGCTCACGGTGACGGCGGGCTCCCCCGACCCCACGCCGTCCTGCTCCATCTGCTCGGCGATCTTCATCGCCTCTTCGATCAGCGTCTCGACGATCTTCGACTCGGGGACGGTCTTGATGACCTCGCCCTTGACGAAGATCTGCCCCTTGCCGTTGCCGGAGGCCACTCCGAGATCGGCCTCCCGCGCCTCGCCGGGCCCGTTGACCACACACCCCATGACGGCGACCCGCAGCGGCACCTCCATGCCGTCGAGCCCGGCCGTGACCTCCTCGGCGAGCTTGTAGACGTCGACCTGGGCGCGCCCGCAGGACGGGCACGACACGATCTCCAGCCGGCGCTCCTTGAGCCCGAGGGACTGCAGGATCTGGATGCCGACCTTGACCTCCTCGGCAGGCGGCGCGGACAGCGACACCCGGATCGTGTCGCCGATGCCCCGGGAGAGGAGCGCGCCGAACGCCACCGCCGACTTGATCGTGCCCTGGAACGCCGGGCCCGCCTCCGTCACGCCCAGGTGCAGCGGGTAGTCGCACTGTTCGGCCAGCTGCCGGTACGCCTCGATCATCACGACCGGGTCGTTGTGCTTGACGGAGATCTTGATGTCGCGGAAGCCGTGCTCCTCGAACAGGGACGCCTCCCACAGCGCGCTCTCCACGAGCGCCTCCGGAGTCGCCCTGCCGTACTTCTGGAGCAGCCGCCGGTCCAGTGACCCGGCGTTGACGCCGATCCGGATCGGCGTGCCGTGGTCCTTCGCCGCCTGGGCGATCTCCTTGATCCGGTCGTCGAACTGCTTGATGTTGCCGGGGTTGACGCGGACCGCCGCACAGCCCGCCTCGATGGCCGCGAAGACGTACTTCGGCTGGAAGTGGATGTCCGCGATCACCGGGATCTGCGACTTGCGGGCGATGGTCGCGAGGGCGTCGGCGTCGTCCTGCGTGGGGCAGGCGACCCTGACGATCTGGCAGCCGGACGCGGTCAGCTCCGCGATCTGCTGAAGCGTGGCGCCTACGTCCGACGTACGGGTCGTCGTCATCGACTGCACCGACACCGGGGCCCCGCCCCCGACCGCCACCGGACCGACCTGGATGCGGCGCGACGCGCGCCGCTCGGCGACCGGCCGGACCGGCACCTCGGGGACACCCAGCTGGACAGCGGTCATGACATCACTCCCGGTTCCCGGAGACCGTCTCGCGCATGGCGCGCAGGGACTCCTTCAGCGATCCCATGGTGGCGAGGACGGCGGTGGGCTCATAGCCGCAGTGCGCCATGCAGTTGGCGCAGCGCGGGTCCTTGCCGCGGCCGTACTTGTCCCAGTCGGTGTCCTCGACGAGCTCCCGGTACGTCGGCACGTACCCGTCGCTCATCAGGTAGCAGGGGCGCTGCCAGCCGAAGAGCGAGTAGTTCGGGATCGCCCACGCGGTGCACGGGAAGTCGACCTTGCCCTCCAGGAAGTCCAGGAAGAGCGGGGAGTGGTTGAGCCGCCAGCGCCGCCGGTTGCCGCCCGAGAAGGCTTTCTTGAACAGCTCGCGGGTCTGCTCCACGCCGAGGAAGTGCTCCTGGTCGGGGGCCTTCTCGTAGGCGTAGGCGGGCGAGATCATCATCTCGTCGACCTGGAGGTCGTCGTTGAGGAAGTTCAGCACCTCGATGATGGTCTGCGGGGTGTCCGTGTTGAAGAAGGTCGAGTTGGTGGTGACCCGGAACCCGCGCCGCTTGGCCTCCTTGATCGCCTCCACGGCCTCGTCGAACACGCCTTCCTTGGCCACCGACTCGTCGTGCCGTTCGCGCAGCCCGTCGATGTGCACCGCGAAGGCGAAGTAGGGCGACGGTGTGAACGTGTCCATCTTCTTGCGCAGCAGCATGGCGTTGGTGCAGAGGAAGACGTACTTCCGCTTGGCCACCAGCTGACGCACGATCTCGTCGATCTGCGGGTGCATCAGCGGTTCGCCGCCGGCGATGGACACCATCGGGGCACCGGACTCCACGACCGCCCCCACGGCCTGGGCGACGGGCATCCGCTGCTTGAGCACCCCGGCCGGGTGCTGGATCTTGCCGCACCCCTCGCACTTGAGATTGCAGGCGAACAGCGGCTCCAGCTCCACGATCAGCGGAAACTTGTCCCGCCGGCGGATCTTCTGTTCAGCCAAATATGTAGCGACCTTGATGGACTGTCGGAGCGGCATGGCCATCTGGCTCACCTCCTGGGGAGCAGCAAGGAACGGTGCCATTCGAAGAAAGCGGGAAGGACGGAACGAAGGACACGGAAAGCAGATATTCCACCGCGCACCGTGCCGATCCGGACGAGTTCATGTTCAGGAGCGTCCACGACCACCCGGACGGCCGCAACCGGGCGCTCGCCCGCGCGCACGGCGCTCAGGAGCGTGACGGCGGACTCCATGTCGACCGCGATCGCGCCGGTGGCGCGCAGAGCGGACCGTTCGGGGCCTCGCACGACGTGGTCGGAGCCGGTCAGCGGCCCGGTGTGCACGGTCCGGCCGGGCAGCGTACGCGTCAGCTCCTTGACCAGCAGCTCGGTCCCGACACAGGCGGTCGTGCCGCGCGGGTCGCGAGTCTCCTCGGCGACGACCAGATCGCCGGGGTGCATACCGGGCGCGAGGCCCGCACAGAACCCGGTGGCGAGCACGGCGGCGTCGCGCAGGGCCGGGTCGGCCAGCATGCGGGTGACGGCCCGCTCGGCCGCCGTCGGCCCCATGCCCGTCCTCAGCACCGTGACCGGCCCGCCGGCCCCGCCCCGGCCGCCCGCGCGCAGGGCGAACTGCTCGATGCCGAGCGCGCAGGCGATCAGCAGCGGGACCGGGGCGGGCTGTGCGCTCATCAGCTCCCCTCGGCCCCGGCGAGCGGTGTGCCGGCCCCGCTGCTTCGGTGCTCCTCGGCCCGACCGCTCCCCGGGAGTCCGTCGGCGAAGGGCTCTCCGTGCAGATAGCGCCCGAGCGCGGTGAGCGGGAAGACCTGCCGGTAGAGGTGGTAGTTGATCGAGAAGTCCCAGGGGAAGCCCGTCCCCGTGAAGTACGGCTCGTCCCAGGAGCCGTCCTCCCGCTGGGTGGCGGCGAGCCACTCGACCCCGCGTTCGACGGCCTTGGAGTCGCGCTCCCCCGCCGCGAGCAGGGCCATCAGCGCCCACGCCGTCTGCGAGGCGGTCGAGGCGCCCCTGCCGCTCCACTGCCTGACGTCCTTGTAGGAGCGCAGGTCCTCGCCCCAGCCGCCGTCGTCGTTCTGGACGGACTCCAGCCAGGCCACGGCCCGTCGGATCGCCGGGTGCGCGGCGGGAAGACCGGCCGCGGTCAGGGCGGGGACGACGGACCCGGTGCCGTAGATGTAGTTGACGCCCCAGCGCCCGAACCACGAACCGTCCGGTTCCTGCTCGGCGAGCAGCCACTCGATGCCGCGCCGGGTGCGCGGATCGTGGGCGAGGCCCTCCACCGCGAGCATTTCCACGACGTGCGCGGTGACGTCGGCGGAGGGCGGGTCGATGACCTCGCCGAAGTCGCAGAACGGCAGCCGGTTCGGGAAGGCGCTGGTGTTGTCGACGTCGAACGCGGCCCAGGCGCCGTTCTTCGACTGCATGCCCAGCGTCCAGCGCATGCCCCGGACGACGGCCCGGTCCAGCCGCTCCGGGTCGTGGTGGGTGATCCGGCGCAGCGCGAGGATCACCTCCGCGGTGTCGTCGATGTCGGGGTAGTTGTCGTTGTGGAACTCGAACGCCCAGCCGCCGGGCCGCAGTCCGGGCCGCTTCACGGACCAGTCACCGGGCCGGACGATCTCCTCGCCCAGCATCCAGTCGGCCGCCTTCACCAACTGCGGGTGGTCGGTGGGCAGTCCGGCGTCGACGAGGGCGATGGCGGCCAGGCAGGTGTCCCAGACGGGTGACTGGCAGGCCTCGATCATCCGGGCCCCGTCCTCGCGCCACACGGCGAACCGGTCCAGGGACGCCAGCCCCTCGCGCATCACGGGGTGCTGAAGGTCGTAGCCGAGCAGGTGCAGGGCGATGATCGAGTACACGGCCGGGGGCTGGATGCCGCCCCAGCAGCCGTCGTTCTCCTGCCGCTCGATGATCCAGCGGGCGGCGCTGTTCATGGCGGCTCTGCGCAGCCTGCGCGGGGCGACCTTCCGCAGGGCGTGCAGGCCCTTGTCCATCCGCTGGAACGCCCCGTCCCAACTGAAGGGTGACGCCAGGGGCTTGGGCGGATTGGGGCGCTCCGGGTCCGTGTGCAGCTCGTCGAGCGGGAAGGGCGCCGGGCGTACCGGCCGCTTCGCGGAGACGATCGTCAGCGGGACGATGGTCTGCCGCGCCCAGCAGCCGAAGTCGTAGATGTTGAGCGGCACCCACTTGGGGAAGAAGACCAGCTCCGGCGGGAGTTCAGGCAGATCCTCCCACTTCCACCAGCCGAACAGGGCCAGCCAGATCCGGGTGAAGACCCGGGCGGCGGCGATGCCGCCCTGCGCGCGGATCCAGGCGGAGGCCTTCGCCATGTGCGGGGCGTCGGGCGCGTCACCGGCCAGGCGGAGGGCGACGTACGCCTCGATGGTGGCGGACAGTTCGCCCGGTCCGCCGTAGAAGGTGGCCCAGGTGCCGTCCTCGCCCTGCTCGCCGCGAATGAAAAGGGCGGCGGCCTGCGTGGTCCTCTCGTCGCGGATGCCGAGGAACTGACGGAGCAGCAGGTCCTCGGCGTCCATGGTGACGTTGGTCTCGAGGTCGCCCTTCCACCAGCCCTCCGCGTCCTGGCGGGAGAGCAGGAAGTCGGTGGCACGCCGGGCGGCGCGTGCGGCGGCTTCCGGTACCCCGGCCGCCCCGGGGGTGTTCGTGTCGGTGTCGCTGGCCGCGGCGGCGCGGGGTGGCAGGGCCCCGGTGCTTCCGTCGGTCGTCGCTGTCATGGCTTCCCCTTCGTGCAGTCCTGCATGGCGCGCATCTGCTGTGGGTCCGCCGTCGGCCGGTGCTCCGTGATCACTCACGGCACCGGCCGGCGACTACGCGAGGGCTATTCGGCCGATAGTGATCATCTCTTTCGTACGACGACGAAGTCGGCGAGGGCCGTGAACTGTGCCCGCACCCGGTCGGGCATGTCCACGGCGTCGAGGGCTTCGATGGCGATGGTGTGCTGACGGCGTGCCTCGTCGGCGGTCCACTCGCGACCGCCGGCCTCCTCGATGAGGGCGGCCCGGGCCGCGAACTCCTCCTCGGAGAAGTTCTCGAAGTCGTGGGCCTTGGCGTCGGCGGCGAGGATCTCGCCGAGTCGCTCGGAGGCGGAGCCGCCCGCCGCGAGCGCGGCCACGACCGGCAGGGACTTCTTGCGCTGGCGCAGGTCGCTCCAGGTCTGCTTGCCGGTGGAGACCGGGTCGCCCCAGATGCCGAGGAGGTCGTCGACGGCCTGGAAGGCGAGGCCGAGGTGGTAGCCGTACTTCTCCAGGGTGTCGGCGGTGTGGTCGTCGGCGCCGCCGAGGACCGCGCCGATGGAGCTGGCGCAGGCGAGCAGGGCGCCGGTCTTGTTGCCCTCCATCTCCAGGCACTCCTCGACGCTGACGCGGTCGCGGTGCTCGTAGGAGATGTCCTGGGC
Organism: Streptomyces sp. NPDC002130; assembly: GCF_040296465.1. Lineage (NCBI taxonomy): Bacteria > Bacillati > Actinomycetota > Actinomycetes > Kitasatosporales > Streptomycetaceae > Streptomyces > Streptomyces sp. NPDC002130. The sequence goes on along the minus strand of NZ_JBEOXI010000094.1, from coordinate 7,337 downwards.
CTGGCCGTCGATCAGGGCGCGGCTGGCCGTGGTCAGGCGGCGGGTGGCGCGGCCCGCCTCGACGGTGCCGAGTTCGAGGAGGACCTCGTTGGCGAGGGCGAACAGGGCGTCGCCGACCAGGATGGCCTGGGCGGGGCCGTGCACCTTCCAGACCGTGTCGCGGTGACGGCGCTGCTCGTCGCCGTCCATGAGGTCGTCGTGGAGGAGGGAGAAGTTGTGGACGAGTTCCACGGCGACGGCGCCGGGGATACCGGTCTCGGGGGCGGCGGACATGACCTCGGCGGACAGCACCGCGAGGGCGGGGCGCACGGCCTTGCCGCCGTCCCCCTCCGCGGGCCTGCCCTGGGCGTCGATCCAGCCGAAGTGGTAGGCGGCAACAGTGTCCATGGGAGGTGCCAGGCGGTCGACGGCCGCCCGCAGTACCGGTGTGGCCAGGGTCCGGCCGCGCTCAAGCAGCGCGGTCACGTCCACCGCCTCGGCAGTCTTCGAGGCCGGGGGCACAGTGGGCACAGTCTCTCCTCTTGTTGCGGTACCGGGGGTGCGGGGGCCGCCTGCCGCTTCGGCCTGAGCCGGCATCATGCCGCCTCCTCGAACGCGAAGAGGTGCTGCGGGCGGGGCCGGCCCAGGGCGCCCAGCACGGCGTCCGCCGCGCTCACACCACTGCGGACCGCACTCTCCATGGTCGCGGGCCACCCGGTGGCGGTCCACGCTCCGGCCAGGTAGAGGCCGGATGCCTTGGTGCGGGCGCCGGGCCTGAGGCGCCCGACGCCGGGGGTGGGAGCGAACGTCGCGGTGCGCTCCCGGGTGACGAAGAAGTCCTTCACGTCGGCGCCGCGGGTCAGCGGCAGCAGCCGCTCCAACTCGGGCAGGTACCGCTCGCGCAGCACGGCCACGGGCTCGTCGATCTCGTCCTGGGCGGCCGACTGGGACAGGGCGAGGTACTGGCCCTGGCGCAGCCCGGACGCCTCGGTCCGGTCGAAGACCCACTGCACGGGGCTGCCGAGGGCGGTGAAGAAGGGCCGGCCGAGGACCTTGCGGTCGTAGACCACATGGACGTTGAGGATGGGCGCGGTGCCGATCTCCAGGAGCCGTTCGGGCGCGTCGAGGGCGCCCGCGGGCAGCAGGTCGTGCGCCTCGCGCTGCGGTACGGCGAGGACGACGGCGTCGGCCTCAAGCGTCTCGCCGGGGACCTCGACGCTCCACTGCCCGTCCCTGTCGGAGGAGACGGAGGTGACGCGGGTACGGACCTCGGTGCGCACGCCCGCGGAGTCGAGCGCCTTGCGGGCCAGCCGGTCGTGCAGGTCGCCCAGCGGGACCCGCGCCCAGCCGATGTCGGCCGCGCCCGGGTCGGACAGCAGACCGGTCTTGAACACCATCGCGGCCAGCGCCAGCGAGGCGTCGGAGGCGACCGCGTTGAGGGTGGCGACCCCGACGAGGTCCCACAGGGCCTCCACGGCGCGCGCCGACTGACCGTGCGCCGTGAGCCAGCTGCCGAAGTCCTGCGTGTCCAGCGCCGGGTCGGTGAGGTCGAGTCCCTTGAGCGCGAGCGCGGCCCGGCCCACCTTGGCGCGGTCGGCGAGCGACAGGTGCGGATAGGCGGCGAGGCTGCGTCCCAGGTGCAGCGGCACGGGCAGGGCGTCCCGCCGGAGCCGTCCGAGCCGCCGCCCCTCGGGCCGGGCGAGGTCCAGGACGGGAACGTCGAGCCGGTCCTGCAGCGGGGCCAGCGCCGCGCCCTCGATGCGGTCGAGGAACCAGCGGTAGGCGGTGCAGCAACGCAGGTAGACGTGCTGGCCGTTGTCGGCGGTGAGGTCGCCGCGCCGGAAGGAGAAGGCGAGCCCGCCGAGCCGCGGCCTGCCCTCCAGCAGCGTGACGCGCACCCCGGCGTCGGCGAGCGCGAGCGCCGTGGTGACACCGGCGAGCCCGCCGCCCACCACGACGGCGTGCCGCCCCTGTGCGACCGGTCCCCCGGACCGTGTGTCATGGGTCATCGCGCACCCTCCCCCGCGGCCCGGGCGTGCTGCTCGAACGGTGCACGACCGGCCGTCTCCGTCAGGGACGCGGCCCCGGCCCGGAGGGTTGCCCGCCGCATTTCGCCGACGGCGGCGTCCGTGTACGTCACGCACGCCTCCTGACGGTCCGCCGGGTCACGTGCCGGGCGTCGAGACCGGACAGGCCGCGCACGGCGACGTACGCCTTCTCCCGGCCGGGCAGGGAGACCCGGCCGCGCAGGACGGCCTCCGGGTCGCGCTCGATGCGGTCGAGGAGACGGCGGTAGATGCCGGCCATCGCGGCGACACAGGCGCCGCTGCGCCGGTCGAGCATGGGGAGCAACCGGTAGCCCTCGGCGAACAGAGCGCGGGCCCGCCGCACTTCGAAGTGCACGAGGCCCGCGAAGTCGGAGCCCTCCGGTGGCCGCGGCCCGCTGAAGCCGGCCGAACAGCCGAACTTGGCGAGATCGTCGGCGGGCAGGTAGGTCCGCCCGCCCACGGCGTCCTCGCGAACGTCTCTGAGGATGTTGGTCAGCTGGAGCGCGAGACCGAGCGTGTCGGCGTACTCCGGCGCGCGGTCCACCCCGCGCGCCCCCGGCTCCGTGCCGAACACGCCGAGCGAGAGCCGCCCGATCGCGCCCGCGACGCAGCGGCAGTAGACCTTCAGGTCGTCCCAGGTCTCGTACGTCTCGCCGCGCACGTCCATCAGGACGCCGTCGATGAGCTCGTCCAGGCCACCGAGCGGGATCGGGAAGGCCCCGGCGGCGTGCGAGAGGGCGACCGCGACCGGGTCGATGTCGTCCTCGTCGACCCGGTCCTCGCGGATCCGGGTGAGCAGCGCCCGGGTCTCCTCCAGCCTGGCCACCTTGACGTCGTCGTCGAGCGCGCCGTCGCCGATGTCGTCGACCCGCCGCGAGAACGCGTACAGCGCCGACATCGCCCGGCGCTGGGGCGTCGGCAGCAGCCGGATGCCGTAGGCGAAGTTACGGGCCTGCCGCCCGGTGACGGCCTCGCAGTAGCTGTAGGCGGCGAGTACCGGCGGGGACGCGTGTGGTTCCGACTCCACGGTCCGGATCACCCCTCTCCTCGCAGAGTCACGCCCACCTCACGCAGCAACCGGACCTTGCCGGGCTTGGGCGGGCCGGGAAGTACGTCGTAATCGGCGGCGGCGATCGCGTGGACGGCCGCCCTCCCCCCCGCCACGAACCCTGCGAGCAGCAGCTTCAGCCTGCCGTGGACGCTACCCACCAGGGGGGCGCCTTCATTCAGGAGATCCCGGGCCCTTTGCGCTTCGTACGCAATCAGCGCACGGACCGACGCACCGGCGGATTTCGTGGCGAGATCCGTTTCCTGGACGTGGAAGCGTTTCATGTCGGCCGCGGGCAGGTAGACCCGGTCGCGGGCGAGGTCCTCGGCGACGTCCTGGAGGTGCTCGACGATCTGGAGGGCCGTGCAGATCATGTCGGAGCGGCGGATCCGCTCGGGAGTCGAGGTGCCGGTGACGGCGAGGACGAGACGGCCGACGGGGTTGGCGGACAGCTCGCAGTAGGCGAGCAGGTCGTCGTAGGTCTCGTAGCGGCTGACCAGCTGGTCCTGGCGGTTGGCGGCGATCAGGCCGAGGAACGGCCCGGGGGTCAGGGAGCAGCGGCGCACGGTCGGCTGGAGGCGGCGCAGCAGTGGGTGACGCGGCGTCGAGTCGAAGACCCTGCGCAGGTCCGCCTCGAAGGCTTCGAGCAGCACCAGCCGGTCCTCGGCCTCCTGCGGAGAGACCTCGAGCAGCCGGGCGTCGGCGCCGCCGGGGGCGAGGTCGCCGTCGCCGATGTCGTCGACCAGGCGGGCGAAGCCGTAGACGGCCATGAGGTCGGTGCGCCAGGCCCGGGGCAGGAAGAAGGGGGCCACCGGGAAGTTCTCGCCGGCGGCCTTGTCGAGCGTGCCGCGCTCCGGATCGAGGGAGCGCGCCGTGCCGGTTCCCGTCACCGCCGGCTGCCCGGCGCGGGGACGGCACGTGCTGCGTGGAGCTGGGGAGTTTCCGTAGCCATCGCCGTCACATCTCCCGTTCTACACTGCCGACCCAATACGCACTATTTCGGACACGCCGCCCCGCCGTCCGCACGGTGGTCCGGGGGGCGGTGTCGCGCATTATCGCCCTGATTGCCGTGTTTCGGGACCGGTACAGCTTACGTTGTACAACGCGACACGGTCCGTCAGGGTGTCCCGCACATCACGAGAACACACCGATTGGTCCCAAGATTCCTGAGATGGGCCGGAGTTGACGTTTCCTTTGCAGACGCGGGGCCCCGCCGGAGCAGTTCCGTCGGGGCCCTGTCCGAATGCGGGCTACTTGCCCGTGAACTTCTCGTACTCCTTGAGCACCTCGTCGGTGGGGCCGTCCATGCGCAGCTCGCCGCGTTCCAGCCACAGGACGCGGTTGCAGGTGTCGCGGATGGACTTGTTGTTGTGGCTGACCAGGAACACCGTGCCGGCTTCCTTGCGCAGCTCCCGGATGCGGTCCTCGGAGCGCTTCTGGAACTTGCGGTCGCCGGTCGCCAGGGCCTCGTCGATCATGAGGACGTCGTGGTCCTTGGCCGCCGCGATGGAGAAGCGGAGCCGGGCCGCCATGCCGGAGGAGTAGGTCCGCATGGGCAGGGTGATGAAGTCGCCCTTCTCGTTGATGCCGGAGAAGTCGACGATGTCCTGGTAGCGCTCCTTGATCTCCTCACGGGACATGCCCATGGCGAGGCCGCCCAATATGACGTTGCGTTCGCCGGTGAGGTCGTTCATCAGGGCCGCGTTGACGCCCAGCAGCGAGGGCTGGCCGTCGGTGTAGACCTTGCCCTGCTCGGCGGGGAGCAGACCGGCGATGGCGCGCAGCAGGGTCGACTTGCCGGAGCCGTTGGAGCCGATCAGACCGATGGCCTCGCCGCGGTACGCCACGAAGGAGACGCCGCGCACGGCGTGCACCTTGCGCACGCCGCGCTCCTCGCCCCGCTTGATGATGCGGCTGAGGGCGGCCGTGGCGCTGCCCTTGCCGGTCTTGGCGCCGTTGACGCGGTAGACGATGTGCAGATCGTCCGCGACGACGGTGGGGACGCGTGCGTCCTGCTGCTGCTCAGCCACGGCCGTACCTCTCCTCCGCCTTCCAGAAGTACACGAAGCCACCGACGGCGAACAGCACGGCCCAGACGCCCGCGGCCGCCCACACGTGGTCGGGGAGGAACTTCGAGCTGTAGTCGTCGATGAGGGCGAAGCGCATCAGGTCCATGTAGATCGCGGCCGGGTTCCACTGCAGGACGTTCGCGATCCAGGCCGGCTTGTCCGCCAGGAAGATCGGGATGGAGAACATCACGCCGGAGGCGTACATCCACGTCCGCATCACGAACGGCATCAGCTGGGCGAGGTCCGGGGTCTTGGCGCCCGCCCGGGCCATGATCAGCGCGAGGCCGGTGTTGAAGCAGAACTGCAGCACCAGCACCGGCACGATCAGCAGCCAGGACAGGTCCGGGTAGTGACCGAAGCCGATCGTGATGGCGAACAGCACGATCATCGAGAACAGCAGCTGCTGGAGCTGCTGCAGCGCGAAGGAGACCGGCAGCGAGGCCCGCGGGAAGTGCAGGGCGCGGACCAGGCCGAGGTTGCCGGAGATCGCGCGCACCCCCGCCATCACCGAGCTCTGCGTGAAGGTGAACACGAACACGCCCGTGACCAGGAACGGGATGTACACCTCACGGGACATGCCCCGGTCGGCCTCCAGCAGCAGGCCGAAGATGAAGAAGTACACGGCCGCGTTCAGCAACGGCGTGGCCACCTGCCACAGCTGGCCCAGCTTGGCCTGGCTGTACTGGGCGGTCAGCTTCGCGCGGGAGAAGGCGAGGATGAAGTGCCGCCGGTCCCACAGCTGACGGACGTACTCGATGAGGGACGGCCGGGCGCCGCTGACGGTCAGCCCGTGCTTGGCGGCGAGTTCCTTCGCCGTGAGGCCCTCGTCGGGCGCCGCGGGCGCGCTCACCGCGACCGTGGCGTCGTGCGTTGTCTCACTCACTAGTGGAAACTTTCGTCTTCGAGATGCTCGGCCTGTGCCGGGGTCTGGCATGAGCCGGGGCCAGGGTACGGCCCGGGGGCTCCCGGGTATCGCCGGATACGAGCTTGTCAGATGACGGGGGGCCGGCCCAGCCGGGTCAGCCGCCACACCGTACGCCACTTCATGGGCCGGCGGGGACCGCACGAGGTGGTCCAGCCTTCGCGGAATCCGCCGAACCAGGCCCGCAGGGCGCTGCGGGAGGGACGGCGCAGCAGAGTGAGCAGCAGCCACACGCCGAGGTAGACCGGGACGAGCGGCGCGGGGAGGTTGCGGCGGGCCAGCCAGACGCGGTTGCGGGCGACCATGCGGTGGTAGACCGCGTGCCGCGAGGGGGCGGTCGTCGGGTGGTACAGCACCATGTCGGACCGGTAGTCGATCATCCAGCCCGCGTCCAGGGCCCGCCATGCCAGGTCGGTTTCCTCGTGGGCGTAGAAGAACTCGTCCGGGAGTCCGCCGACGTCGGCGAAGACGCGGGTGCGCACGGCGTTGGCGCCGCCGAGGAACGTGGTCACGCGCGAGGAGCGCATCGGGTCGGAGGCGCGCAGCCGGGGGACGTGGCGGCGCTGGGTGACGCCGGTCTCGGGGTCGGCTATGCGGAAGCTCACGATGCCGAGCTTCAGGTCGGCTTCGAACGCCTTGCGGCACAGCTCGGCCGTGTCGTGGCCGGCGAGCAGTCCGTCGTCGTCGAGGAAGAGCAGGATGTCGACGTCCCGGCCGGAGGGGCCGAAGGCCTCGATGCCGACGTTGCGGCCGCCGGGGATGCCGAGGTTCTCGGGCAGCTCGATGGTGCGGACGCCCTCGGGGACGTCCGGGACGGGCGAGCCGTTGCCGACGACGACCACCTCGACCGGGTCACCGTCCTGCTTGGCGACGGAGTCGAGCAGGGCGCGCAGCTCCTCGGGCCGGTTGCCCATGGTGATGATGACGGCGCCGACCTTCATGCCGCTCACTTCAGCCTGCTGGAGGCGAGGATGGACACCAGGTGCAGCAGGGTCTGCAGCAGCGCGATGCCGGCGAGCACCGCGACGCCGAGCCGGGTGAAGAACAGGTCGCCGCGGACCTGGTCGACGATCGCCAGCACGAGGATCAGCAGGGACGCCTCGATGCCGAGGATCAGCCGGTGGAAGTTCAGGGCGGCGGCGGCCTTGCGGGCCAGCGCCATGCCGGAGGAGCGCATCTCGGCGGCGGCCTCCTTGACCGGCGGCTTCCCGGCCTGGTGCCGGGCGACACCGACGAGGTCGGTCTCGGCCTTGATGAGGATGGAGATCGGA